>NZ_JBQSVT010000002.1:0-209764 GCF_052376555.1 Specibacter sp. AOP5-B1-6 | reverse complement strand
GGGAACGTCAACGGAAGCGGCAACCGTGCGGATGTGGCGGCCGGTCTCTTCGGCGTTGCTGATGGCGTAGTACTGGCTGGTGGCCACGATGCCGTCGGCCCCGAGGGAGACCATGCGGCGGGCCTCATCAACAACGCGGTTGGTGGTCTGCTCCACGGCACCGACCAGCAGGGGGACCTGTCCGGCGTTGACGCCGGCGATGGTGGTCAGCACGGTGTCGCGCTCGTCGTTGGTCAGGTGGGTCACCTCACCGGAGGAACCGTTGACGAACAGGCCTGTCACGCCGCCGTCGAGCAGGTGGCGGGTGAGGTTCTCCAGCGAGGGCACGTCGATGGCGCCTTCGGCTGTGCGGGGTGTGCAAACGGGGGGAATGACGCCCTGGAAACGGGTTGCGACGGTAGTCACGTGAATTACTCCAAAATTGTGTTGGCTGGGTGGAACATCAGGGTTGGGTGGTCATCAAGGCTGCGCTAGTGAAATGAGGTCACCAAGTTCTGAGGCGACAGCCCGCTGAGGGCATCGATAACTGCGTGGGCATTGGCCAACCCCACTCCGGAAGCCGCTTCGAAGGAGTTGGCACCCAAGTGCGTCGTCGAGAAAACGTTGCCCAGACCAAGAAGCGGATTGTTTGGATCCACGGGTTCAGTCTCAAAAACATCGAGGGCTGCACCCGCCAAGTTACCGCTGGTGAGCGCATCTCGCAGCGCCGATTCATCGACAAGCCCGCCCCGTGCCGTGTTGACCAGGTAGCTGCCGGGCTTGAACCGTCCCAGGGTGGCGGCGTTGATCATGTGGTGGGTCTCGTCAGTCAGTGGAGCGTGCAGGCTCACTACGTCTGACGTTCCAAGGACTGTGTCCAAGTCACAGAGTTGGAAGGATGAATCGCCAGCGTCAGACAACGCAAGGTAGGGGTCGTAGACCTTGATGGTGACATCGAATCCCATCAGGCGCCGTACAAGGTGCGCGCCCACGCTGCCCATGCCGACGAGCCCAACAGTCTTGCCGGTCAGTTCAGGACCGTTGAAGATGGTTCGCTGTCCACTTTTTGTGGCGGCTTGGGACAAGGGAAGCTGGCGAAAGATGCTGATAATGAGGCCAATCGCCACTTCAGCGACAGCATTGGAGTTCAGACCGGGCGTGTTGCTCACTAGGATGCCACGTTCTTGAGCGGCGTTCAGGTCGATCTTGTCGACCCCGACGCCACATTTCGAGAGAATCCTCAAATTCGGGTGCGCGTCCATGCCCGCGGCATCCCACGTTTCCATGCCCACAACCGCGCCATGCAGATCGTGCCCCATGTCCCGCAGCTCCTGGGGGCTGATCGCATCATCGGTATTGTTCTCGATCAACGAATACCCATGGTCCTTGAGCATATTAAAGCCCTCAGGAAGAAGTGTCCGGTAATAGGAGGGCCCGAGAAAAATTTCCTTGTTCTGTGTCACTTTTAGTCCTTGTATAAAAATTGAATAATCGAACAGAGCTCACCGAAATGTCTGCTGAAACTTCGGGGCAGCCTGTGGCTTTAGCCCTTCGTGGCCCCCGCGGTAAGGCCTGCAACGATGTACTTCTGAAGAAAGATTGTCACGATCATGACGGGCACTGTAATGACCACGGATGCCGCCATAAGACCTCCCCAGTCAACGCCCAAATAGGAGATGAACTGGTACAGCGCGGCCGGCAAAGTAGTTGTGTTCTTCCCGGAAAGGATCAGGGCGAACAGGAAGTTGTTCCAACTGAAAATGAAGGAGAGGATGGCGCTCGTGGCAACTCCAGGCATGGCGAGCCGCAACGTAATCCTAAAGAAGGTGCCGGCAACTGTCAGCCCATCAATTTGCCCGGCCTCTTCGAGCTCAGTGGACATGCCGTCAAAGAAGCTGGACATGATGGCCACGATTAGCGGCAAACTAACGAAAATGTGGGTGATGATGAGCGCCCGGAAGGATCCCACCAGCCCAATTTGGGCGAAGATGTAGTACCAAGGGATCAACAAGCTAATCCCGGGGATGACTCGAGCCAGCAGAATGAATCCAGACACGGATTTCATCTTGTACTTGCTGATTGAATATGCCGCAGGCAGCCCGATGGCCAAGGCGATAAACGTTGCGGCCGTGGCGATGATGAAACTATTCAGGCCGTAGCGCAGGAAGTCATTGGTGAACAGGACGTTCACGTAGTTCTGGAATGTTGGCACAAAGAAGACAACATCGGGATTCGTAATGTCCACATTTTGCTTGAACGAGGCCAGGAGCATCCAAAAGAGCGGAAGTATCATCGCCAGAGTCACCACAACGATAGCGACCACCCGGGCCCACCCCAACAGCTTCTTTCGCCGTGCGGGCCTCCGTTTTGCAGGCACTGCTGCGACCGGGCGTTTCTGGGGCACGGAAGTGATTACATCTATCATTTGGATCCTGCCTTACTGGAGACCATGACGAGGGCAACAGCGCCGCAGATCAAGATCAGGAACAATATGAGGACGGCACTGGCAATGCCATAGTCCTGGTAATCGAAGCTGTAACTGTACGCAAGGACGTTCAAGGTCTCGGCTTCATGGTTCGAGCCACCGCCGGCTCCCTTGGTCGCATACAAGATGTCGAAGGTCTTCAGGGAATCAATGGCGCGAAGCAGGATCGCCGCGAAGATCGCGGGCTTCAGCATGGGGATCGTGACGTAGATATGCCGCTGGAACCAGGAGGCCCCGTCCACCAAAGCGGCCTCTTCGGGCTCTTCCGGAATACTGGACAGGCCGGCCAGGAGGATCAGAGCCATCATCGGGGTCCACTGCCACACGTCCATGAATATCAGCGTATTGAGTGTCTGATCGGGATCTGACAGCCAACCTTGTGCGGGCATGCCAAACCAGTCGACGACTACATTGGCAACGCCGATGCTGGGCTGGAAAATCAGCATCCACATCATGCCCACAGCCACCGGTGTTGCCACCAGCGGCAATAAGATTGCTGTCCTGACAATGCCCTGTCCGCGAAATGCTTTCCGCAACAAAAGCGCCAAGCCCAGGGCACAAATAGTTTCGATCACAAGACCTGCTCCCGTGAAGTACACGGTCCGCCCGACCGCCGGCCAGAACCGTTCGGTATCAGTCAAAAGTGTTGTGAAGTTCTCCAGTCCAATGAAGTTCTTGTCCCTTGAGGTACTCCTGCGTGCATCCGTCAGGGCAAGCTGCACCGTGTAGACCAACGGATAGATGATGAGCGCTAATACTAAAAGCAGTGCCGGCATCGTAAAGATGATCTTTAGGTGGCGGTCCACCCATCTTTGAATCTTGGCGGTAGGGGAATCTTTAGTTTCTCGGAGTTGCAGTGCCATTCTGGTCTCTCGGTCTGTTGATGTGTCGTAGCCGTTGCGTGGCCATGCCACGCCTTGCTGGCCGGACGATGCCGGACCGCACAATGCGAGCTATTTGTCGGTCTTCAGAAATTCTGAAAACTTACTGCTGGCTTGCTTGGATACCGCAGCCACGTCGCCGTCCTCGATGGCAGCGGTGATGGGCGCGCCAACAATGTCCCGTGCTTTATTGACTTGAATGACCTGCGGGCGATCATGTCCAACCGCTGACGTGCTGTACTCATTGAAGATGTCAACAAGATCATTGGGGAAACTTGCCGTGACGGCAGGATCAGCCCATGAAGATTGTCGAGGTGAAGGAGAACTCTGCTCGCTCATTGCTGCGTTAAGGACAGCGCTGGATGAGGCCCACTCGATGAACTGCCAGGCGGCATCCTTGTGCTCGGAGAACTTGCTGATTCCTGTCGCCCACGAGGTGACATCATAGGGATGCGAGCCGGCCGGTCCTGCGGGGAAGGGCGCGTAGCCCACCTTGCCGGCAACACTGGACTGCGTCTCGTCTTCAAGCAGACCCGCACCGGAATCCGCATCGATGTACATGGCGGCCTTGCCCTGCTGGAAAATGCCCCTGGCTTCAGCGCCCTCGAGGCTGGTGGCGCCTGGAGGGCCATAATTCCGGACCAGGTCGCCATAGTACTGGTATGCATCGACTGCCGCAGGCGTATCCAGTGCCGACCCACCATCATTGGTGGTCCAGTCACCGCCGAAGCTGTAGAGGAAACTTGAAAATGATGTAACGGCGGCATTGGCCTTGCCGCGCATGACCATGCCATAAGTGCCGGTTTCAGGATTTGTCAGCTTCTTGGCGGCCGCACTCAGCTCATCCATGCTCGTGGGCACGTGGACGCCCTTCGCTGCAAACAGCTCCTTGTTGTAAAACACAATGGCCCGTTCGGTCATGAGCGGTATGCCAAAGACAGTGCCATCCACTGTGGTGGCGGAGCGCGACGATTCCGTAAAATCGTCCCAGTCCCATGCCGCGTCAGTTTCGACCCTATCGGTGAGGTCCTCCAGCCAGCCGTTGTCGGCGAAGAGCATGTTCGACTGCGACGGGCGGTAGACCATGACGTCCACATCCCTGGACTGCGCATTCAGCTTGACTTGGTACTGGCTGTCAAGCTGATCCAGTCCCAGGACATTGAGCTCCACCTTAACGCCCGTTTGGCGTTCGAACTCCGGCAGCAGTTCCTTGACGGTGTTCGTCCACGACCCTGCGGCCAAGTTGACGTTGATGGTTTCACCTGAGCCGTTCTCGCCGCCGGTAGTCCCGGAACATCCGGACAGGAGAAAAATTGAGCACGTAACCGTTGTCGCGAACTTAGTCAGCGACCACCTGCGTGAATTGTCTTTCATGTTTCTGCTCCCTTGTGCATGCCTGGAATGCTTGCGCCAGCGGATGTACATGCCAGCTGTATAGATGGGTTCTTCATTGACAATGCGAAGACGTGATCAGGACGCGACCTCAGATTCGAGCTGAGGATGATTGACATCACGGATGTCTGGGTGGTGACCTAGTCAGTCGGCAAAGTGGTGCAAACCACAACGCCCTCTCAATGAAAGCATCTTATATCTATCGAAACAAGTTAATAATCATCTTTTTAACTTATTTCATGAGCCGGGTCACCAAAAATGATGTTGTTTGGTGCCCGCCGGCAGGAGCTAGTGTCCCGGAAAGACCCTTGGTGTTCCCGACCAAGTCGATTCGAGCTCATCATTGATCGCGCAGACCAGCCTGTCGGCGATGTTGCGGGCGTCGCCGGGGCGGCGGCCTTGAATGGCATCTGCCAAGTCCACATGCAACTGCAAAGATTCTTCATCCGGCAGCTCCGGCAAGAGGCCCAGTTCGCTTCGTCCGGAGACGGTTTCCCCCAGAACGCCGCGCAGCAGGGCGAACATTTCATTGCCCGAGGCAGCCAAAAGGGTGGCGTGGAACTCCACATCGATTTCAACAAAGCGCTGGTAGTCCCCTGACCTCACGACTGACCGAAGCTCACCGGCCAGGCTGAGCAGCAAGGCGCATAGTTCGTCCGGGCCATGGCTCGCCGCCAGCGATGCAGCCATCGGCTCGACGGCCGTACGCAACTCACTGAGAGAGCGCAGCTGTGCCACGCTGGAACCGCTGGCGAGCCGCCAGCTGATAATCAGCGGGTCAAAGTAGTTCCAGGATTCGGCCGGGAGCACTTTTACCCCCACGCGCTGGACGCTGCTCACCATGCCGATTGTCTGCAGTACCCGAACAGCCTCACGCATGACCGAATGCGACACCCCAAGATCCACTTCAAGTTGTTGCGTTGTCACCACATGCCCTTCAGGCAGCACTCCACTGACAATGTCGTTCCCCAAGCGATCCAGTGTTCTCTGCAGATATGTGGCCATGGAACCAAGCCTAGCGGCCAGTCGTCGGCAAACTGCGCCGGGCCCGTTTCTGCATTGGGATACAGTTTCGACTTGTTGAGAATAACTCGGGGCAGTTGCTGCGCGCTCTTTTCCTCCGGGAAAAAATCAGCAACACGTTTTGGCGTTTTCCGCAGAGTCGGGACGGTCGCCATAGACGGTGCGAGTAGGACTCGGGCAGGGTCACTAAAGGCTGTTCTCGGGCTGTCTGGAACATGCTATGGCCGGGTCAAAGCGGCCGCTTCGTGAACCACGCCGTCACGACCACCGCAGAAGACGGCCTGGGCGGCAGCAGAAGGAGCGTCGCCAAGGGATTCGCGATCAAGCACCCTTGTCCACCGAAAGCTGCCCGGGTGCGCAGTTGGCGCACGCAATCATGCAGGGTGCGCCTGAAAATCGGTGGAACGCTGAAGCCGGAACAGCGGGCGCTTCCCCGTGAGGTGCCGGCATTACCGCCGTCGGACCCTCACCAGCAGCGGCAACGCGCGGAATGACCACGTGCATGGCCAGCATCCCGACCAGAAACATGCCAGCGAGCCACCCACCAAGCACAAAACCGGGGGCAGCCCATGAGCTGCCTCCCGGTGCGGGTGGTTGGAACTGCCATCATGCGGGCGCCAGTCTACCAACCCGCGTCCGAAGGATGGTGCCAGCGAATCGAGGTACGAAACGGCACTCGCCCCTTCCGGAATGCCGGCTCACGCCCAACTTCTGATGGGCTTCGCGAGCTTACAGATTTCGTGATCGGGCCGGAACCGCACCGCCGGATGCCGGGTCTCGGCCCCTGAATGGTTACGGGCTTTGAACTAGGTCGGCTTCCCAGATGCGAGACACCATCCGGCAGCGGTCGGCGATTATTTCGAGGAACGGAATTCGCTTGTCACGTACGATCCTGGCTGCCCGGCGGGACTGGCGGCTGTGCTCACATAGTTTCCCATCCCCCCGGTTCGGGGTGCGTTTGTCGTTACGTACGTTCCCGCATGTCCGTTGCGGGGTGCGTCTGTCGTTACGTACGTTCCGGCAGCGGGTGTGCGTGCAGCCGGTGAGCCGCCCACCATGGTTGCCGCGCCGTCGGTTGATTCCGTCAGGAAAGTCCGGATGAAGGGGTGGCTGGATGATTCAAATGAGTTGTTCAAGATAGCTCCTCTGGTGTTGCTTGATTCTGGGGTTGCTTGATGGGGGCGCGGCGAATGACGCCACGTCATGTGGTGGGTGGCGGCATTGCTGATTCAACCCGCCGGTGGGTTTGTTGTTTGCGTTGCCGCTTGCGCGGCGGGCTAGGCGTCAGCCGTGGCCGGTTGGCACGCGGAACAGATGCCCCAAAAGGTAATCTCCGCAACTTGGATGGCGAAGCCATTCACGTTCGACGGCGTCAGGCACGGGCTTTCGCCGATGACGCAATCCACATCCTCAACTGTCTTGCAGTTGAGGCAGACGAGGTGGTGGTGGTTGTCGCCCACCCGGGCCTCGTACAGCGCCGCTGAGCCTGCCGGCTCGATCTTGCGTACCAGTCCTGCAGAGACCAGTGCAGCCAGCACTCCGTAGACAGCCTGCAGGGAAGTCTTTGGCAAGTGCGTGGCGGCTGCGGAAAATATTGTGTCCGCATCCAGGTGCCCCTGGCCGGAGAGCACACCAAGAACTGCGACGCGCGGTGCCGTCACCTTCAACTGGGCCGATCTGAGTCGACCCGCCAGAGCCTCTTGCTGCGCGTCCAATGCCATGCCTTCATCCTAACAGTTGTTTTGAGTTACTCAAAACAACTGTTAGTCCCGTCACCCGTGGCGTTGTGAGCCGTTGACGGGTCCCGGGCACCTGGCGTCAGCGCCGCCGTCGTCCCATCCAGAACACATGCAGCAGCGGCAGCACCGCCACGATCATCAGCACGTTGCCCAAAACGGTGTCCCCGGAGCGAACCACGGCCCCGGCGATCAGCAGTGCACCGAAGATCATCGCGGACGCCACTTGCTGCGCTGCGCGGACCAGCCGCGCCAGCCGCCGTTCGAGTCGGGGACTGGCCACCGGCAGCGAACCGGACTCGAGACGGGTGAGGAGCCCGTCCAGACGTTTCGGCAGACCGAAGGTGACAGCGGCAGTGTCGAGGGCCTGGGCGGCCACGTCCTTGACGAGGTTGCCGCGCTCCTCGCGCAGCAGTTGCCCCGCATAGGGTTCCACCGAGTCCCATAAATTGAATCGGGCGTCCAGGGAACTGCACACTCCCGAGGTCAGCGACATGGCGCGGATGATGAGCAAAAAGTTCTCCGGCAACTGGAACGGCAGTGAGCGGACCACCTCGCCAAACTCCCCGGCAAAATCCTGGAACTCGCGCGGGTCAACCTCGCGCAACTCGGCGAACCCCATCCCGCCAAAGCGGGCGAACAGCTGCGTCATTGCCCGTTCAAGCTCCGCCGTGTCGGTCGACGGCACCAGCACACCGACGTCGCCAATAGCCGAGACCAGGCCCTTGCCGTCCCGCGAGGCGGCCGCGATCAGCAGTTTTCGCAGTCCGCTGCGCGTCTTCGCCGGCACCTCGCCCATCATGCCGAAATCGATGAACGTCAGCCTCCATGGCCGCTCCGCGGCTGGGTCGGCAGTCGGAGTGACAAAGATGTTGCCGGGGTGCGGGTCGGCGTGGAAGAAACCGCTGGCGAACAGCTGGTCGAACATGATCGAAGCAAATACCGGGGCCACTTGCGCAGGATCGATCCCGGCGGCCAGAAGCGCCTGGGAATCAGTGATCTTAATGGCCGTCACATCCTCGAGCGTGAGTACCCGCCGGGTGGTCCGCTCCCATACGACGCCGGGCACGGTGACCCTGTCGTCGCCGACAAAATCAGCGGCAAAGCGTTCCGAATTGGCCGCCTCGTTGAGGTAGTCGATTTCCTCGAGGCTGGTCTTCGCAAACTCCTCCACCAGGGCCGGCACGTTGGCACGTTTGGACACGAAGCGAAGACGTCCGAGCCAGCCGCCCACTTTCCGCAGCGCGGCCAGATCGACGTCGATGATCGCGTCAATGCCCGGCCGCTGCACCTTCACGACCACGCTGTCGAGCCCGGTGTCTGCGGCGTTTCCGGGCAGAAGTTGTGCCCGGTGCGCCTGTCCGAGAGATGCCGCAGCGATGGGCACTTCATCGACAAATGCGAACACCGCTTCCAGCGGTGCACCCAGCTCGGCCTCGGCAAGCGCCCGGATGGCAGGGAACGGGACGGGCGGCACCTCATCCTGCAGGCCCTCCAGTTCGGCAGTGATCTCCGGCGGGAGTACATCGAGTCTGGATGACATGAACTGACCGACCTTGATCATCAGGCCGCCCAGCTCCACCGCGAGGGCGTGGAAGCGCTGCGCGAACTTCCGCATCCGCCGTGCCCGGGTTCGCTCAGCCACCTTGCCGAGCCCGATGCGGGGCAGGAGCAGCTCAAACCACCAGGTCACCGCCAGATGCCACGCGGCAAAGCGCAGAATCCGGCGGTATCGGGCCCGGGCGTCCCCGGCACCTGGCACCGGCTCCGTCCTGCCGCGTCCAGCCGGCGCCATCCTTGTTAGTCCTGCGCGAGGATCGAATACAGCCGGCGACGTGCCTCTTCAAGCACCGTCACAGCCTCCTGCACCTGCTTCGTCGTGCCGGTGCGTCCCACCTGGGCTGCGGCCTGGGCCAGCTCCACGCCTGCCTTGGGCAGCGCCGAGAACCCTGGTCCGGATGCCTGCCCGGCAGATTCCCAGGGTGCCGACGTTTCGGCATTCGAAACCTCTTCGCGGCCTGCCTCGGTCAGCGTGTAGTTTTTGCGGCCATTGGACTCTTCCGCGCTGACCAGTCCCTCGTCGGCCAGCAGCTGCAGCGTGGGGTAAATGGAGCCGGCGCTCGGCTTCCAGCTGCCGCCGCTGCGTTCCTCGATTTCCCGGATGATCTGGTAACCGTGCATGGGCCGCTCCGCGAGCAGCGCCAGCACCGCCGAGCGCAATTCTCCTCGGCCTGCACGGGTGCCGGCGCGCTTTTCGAACCGTGACCGGAACTCCTCCACGGCCTGCCACATGCCATCGAGGTTGTTGCCCATGAATCCGCCTACAGGAAATGAATTATGCATCATGCTCTCCTCCGTCAATCGCTAACGATACCCAACGATAGCTAACGATATACCCCGGTGAACGCGATGGCAATGGTTCAGCGAGACGCACCCGGGACGCCGCACGCAACTCTTTCAGTCGAAACCAGCTGGGCCTTGGCCCTGCAAGCTAGAGCCTCGTGCCAGGGTCCGTTGCTGGGCACACAAAAACCCTCTCCGACCGGCGCTTCCGCAGGTCGGAGAGGGTTGAGGGTGGAGCTAAGGAGATTCGAACTCCTGACCTCCTCGATGCGAACGAGGCGCGCTACCAACTGCGCCATAGCCCCGCGCCGGCGCCGGCATCGCTGCCTGCACCGCCACTTTTCCAGAATAAACCCGCAAGGCGCAGTTTCCCAAACCAAAAGGCTGACACGATGCACTGATCGCCGGAAGGCCCGCGCGCCCCAGCGTTCGGACGGCCACAGAGGGTCAGGCGGTGCCAACACCGGAGCGTGCTGCCAACCAGTCGCCGAACCCGACAGTCCCCACCGTGTGCTCGGGAACCAGGTTCTTGCCTGCCCGCAGGAACGCACCAAATGCTCCCGGCAGCGGCATGACAGTAACCATTGCCTTGCTCCCGGTGGCAGTCTTCCAGACCTGCGCCAGGTCTTTCATTGTCGTCACGGCGGGCCCGCCAATATGAACACTTTTGCGCTCCGTGCCACCCACCAGGGCTTCTTCGACCAGCACACGTGCCACATCCGCCGTCGCAATTGGTTGGATGGAAACACCCTTAAACGCAGGCACGAGTCCCACTTTGGCTCCCCCGGCAAAGATGCCGGCCAGCAGGTTGTGGAATTGCGTGCAAAAGACCACCGTGGTCGGCATGGCTGCACCTTCATAACTCAGCGCACGGGCTGCCTGTGCCTGATAGTAGCCTGCGGGGCACTCTCCGGCACGCACAATCGTCAGCAGCACGCAGCGGGCAACACCTGCCGCCTCCGCAGCCGCCAGGACACTCACGGACATGACAGGGAGGGACCGCAGCGCGGCACCGGAGCGGGCGTCGAGGGTCTCAATCAGGCAATCCACGTCTTCGAGCCCGGCGGAAACGCCCTCTCCCGAATGAAAGTCGGCTTGGCGGTAGTCAACACCTGCCACCCGCTTGCCACCGGCTGGCCGGTGGCGGCTCAACGACCGCACCTGGTGGCCCGCCGCAACCGCGTGTTCCACAACAGCACGCCCGGCCAGACCGGTTCCCCCTGCCACAGCAATCATCACCATGAAGCTCACCCTACGCCTGAGCTGCGGACAAGAGAACAGCGGGAATCAAAGGTTCCGCAGTGTCGCGGCCAAAGAGCGGCGCGGCGGGCACCGGGTGAAAGAGTGTTAGGCGCGGCGGCGCTGGAGGACGTCGTCCAAATTGTTCAGTGCGTGGGTTCCGCGCTCGGAGGCGGCCACGTGCTTTTCAGGCTTGGCGGCCTTCTCAGACTTCCCGCCGGAAACGGCAGGAGCGTCAGGAACAGCAACGACACCGTCGCGTTCACCTGCGACGCCTACACCGGCCTGGTCGGCCCTGATCGAGGTGCCGGCGGACTTCGGAACCTCGGGAAGCACCAGCGGCTTCTCCAACGTCAGTGCACGGTTGGCCGTCACATAGCCGGGGACGGGAACCTCGACGGGCTCCCACGTTTCAGCTTCGAGCTTGCCCTCGGCCAGGGTCTGGGTGTGTGCCAGTTTGGCGTCGGCAGTTCCCTTTGCAGCCACACGCAGCGCGGCGGCACGCAGCTCTTCGGCGGTGAGCGGCTTCTGCGCGGGAGCCGGTTCGCTGCCCTCGGCCCCGTCGAAGAGCGTCGTCTCCTTCAGTTCCACAGCGTCAGCAGCCGATTCCCCGGCTGCCTGGTTCGCCGTCGCACTTGCGCCAAGGCGTGCGGCACGGCGGGCGGACTGGTCACGGACGGCCAGCATGCGCAGCCCGACAACGACCGCCGCGAACACTGCCAGCGACGTCCAGGCCAGCGTTGCCGACCCCATCGAAAACACATTGAGCGCGCCGGAGATGCCCGCAGTAAACAGCGCAATCAAGCCCAGAAGGGCAATAAAAGTCCTGCTCCACCGAATTCTCAGCGAATTCCCAGCAGCCGAGGGCATGGCCGTTGAAGGTCCCGGCTCCACGTGGGTGTGGGCGTCGGAAGTAATGCTTTCCATTGACGTCTCCTGCAACTGCTGGATTGGGTGGACTGGCATCTCGTGTCCGGCCACATTTCAACCCTAAAGGGGAAACATGTCCCCACCGGCATTACTGGCGGTGTGTCGCCGGGTAAGGGAAGAAATCAGCGCTTTCTGATGCCCGACGCCGGATCGGCCCACCCGCCGCCGTGGTGGACTGCCGAGTGCCGGTCATGTGTGCCGCCTACCGGGCGGCAAGCCACCGGTTGAGGATTCCCCCGGGAACTTCCTCGGCCGTGAGCGCGAAACTGCGGTGGTCGGCCCACTGGCCGTTGATGTGCAGGTACCGCGGGCGCAGGCCCTCGTCCCGGAATCCCAATTTCTGCACCACCCGGAGGCTGGCCGCATTTTCCGGCCGGATGTTGATTTCCATCCGGTGCAGGCCCAGCTGCTGGAAGCAGTGGTCGGTGGCCATGGCCACCGCCGTGGGGACAATGCCGCGGCCGGCACGCCCCTGGTCAACCCAATATCCCAGGGTGGCCGACATGGCGGAGCCCCACATGATCGAGGACACCGTCAGCTGGCCAACAATGGCCGGCCGGGGCTGTTCGGGGATCCGCTCGGTGATGATGAACGGCAGGGCGGAAGCCTCGCGAGCCTGCCGGTTCAAGACCCGCACCATCCCCGAATAGGTGGGCAGCTCGCCCTGCCCGGCGGGGTTGCTGGCCTCCCACGGCTGCAGCCAGGCCGAGTTGCGGTTGCGCACGCGCGTCCATTCGGCCTTGTCGCGAAGTTTGATGGGGCGCAGGACCAAATCACCACATTCCAAGGTCACCGGCCAGATGGCCTGCCCCCACACGCAATTAGCTCTTGAAGTCGGCTGCGAACTCGCCCAGCCACTCACGCAGGTCATCACCGAGTTCTTCGTTTTCGCAACCCAGGGTGACGACTGCCTTCAGGTAGCTGAGCTTGTCGCCGGTGTCGTAACGACGGCCGGAGAACACCACGCCGTACACGCCGCCGCCCTCGCCCTCCCTGGTGGCAAGGGTCTGCAGGGCGTCGGTCAGCTGGATCTCGTTGCCGCGGCCCGGGGGCGTGTTTTCGAGAACCTCGAACACGGACGGGTGCAGCACGTAGCGGCCAATGACGGCCAGGTTGGAGGGAGCTTCTTCAACCGAGGGCTTCTCCACGAGGTGGTTGACGCGGACGTAGTTTTCGCCCTCCACAACTGTCATGTCGGCACAGCCATAGGCGGAAATTTTGTCCTGCGGAACCTCGATCAAGGCGATCACGGAACCGCCGGTGCGCTGCTGCACCTCAATCATGGTGGTCAGCAGTTCGTCGCGCTCGTCGATCAGGTCATCACCAAGGAGCACGGCAAACGGCTCGTCGCCCACGTGGGTCTTGGCACGCAACACTGCATGCCCCAGGCCCTTGGGGTCGCCCTGGCGGACGTAATGAATTTCACCCAGGTCGGTGGCGTGCTGGATCGCGGCGAGACGCTCGGTGTCGCCTTTTGCCTCCAGCAGCTGCTCCGTCACCGGAACACGGTCAAAGTGGTCTTCGAGGGCACGCTTGTTGCGCCCCGTAATCATCAACACGTCGGTCAGGCCGGCGCTGACGGCTTCCTGAACCACGTACTGGATGGCGGGCTTGTCCACCACCGGCAGCATTTCCTTGGGCATTGCCTTGGTTGCGGGCAAGAAACGTGTTCCCAAGCCAGCGGCGGGGATAACGGCCTTGCGTACAGTTTTTGCAGAAGTCATGCCCTTAGGTTAGCTGAAACTGCCCGAAAACCACGGATAATGGCAGCAACGGTAGTTTTCCACAGCATGACAGGACCAGCATGAGCACACTTGAGAAGGCAGCCTGGCGAGCCACGCTGCGCGCCCGACGCCAGGAAGCCCGCTCCGCCGCTTCGACTGCCGCGTGGGCTGCCCTTGGCGAGGGCCTGTCCCGTGCGGGGCTGGGCTGGCTGGATTCGCTCGCTTCCTCCGCTGGCGGCGGGGGTTCTGGTCCCGGCGCAGGCGGCCGTCCTGACGCTGCCGGCGGGGCTGGGCCAGTTGTCTGCGCCTACATTTCCACCGGTGCGGAGCCGCCGACGGGTGCGCTCCTGGAAGCCTTGGCGGATGCCGGATACGCCGTTCATGTGCCTGTCTGTGAACCCGGCCAACAGCTCAGCTGGACGCCGTGGCACCCGGGTGTGGAGCTGGTCCGAAGCCGCTTGGCCCCCGTCATGGAACCCTCTGGTCCCCGGCTCCCCTTTGACGGGCTGGATTCCGTCCGGGCGATCCTGGTCCCGGCGCTTGCCGCGGACGGCTCAGGGGTGCGACTGGGGCAGGGCGGCGGCTACTATGACAGGTTTTTGGCGGGGACCGCCTCGGTTCCCGTCGCCGCCGTCGTCCTTGAGCATGAGGCCCTGGCAGCGGGGCTGCTCCCCCATGACGCCTTGGATGTTCCGGTTGATTGCGTGATCACCCCGGCCGGACACCTGCTGGTGGGCGCCGGTGGGGCCCGGCGGCGGTGAAGCCGCAGCCTGCAGCGCCGCCCCGTCGGGAATGACCGGGCTCCGGCGGGCGTTTTAGCTGCAGATGGTAGAATCAGCACTTGGGACCATGGACTGCCAGCCACGCGACTGGTGATCACAGGGTCCCGACGCATGTATCCAGGAGGAAATTCAGTGCCCACGTACGCCTACGCCTGCAAAGATTGCGGCCACGCCTTTGACATCCAGCAGTCGTTCACCGATGACTCCCTGACTGTCTGCCCGGAATGCCGCGGAAACCTGCGCAAAAAGTTCAATTCCGTGGGTGTGGTGTTCAAGGGTTCAGGTTTCTACCGCACTGACTCACGCTCGGCCGCCAACTCGATTCCGGCAGCATCCGCCGCGGGCGCCTCAGACTCCGCAAGCGCGTCGTCCGACAGCCCCGCCCCGGCCAAGTCCTCGGAGTCGAGCAGCACCGCTTCTGGCAAATCAGGCTCGGGCAATTCAGCCTCGGGCACCAAGGCGGCCAAGAGCCCCGCATCCGCCGGTGTGTCCAGCTGACCGTCCCCAGCTGACAATGGACCGCCGCAGCATGGGCCGTCCACGGAGCATCGGACTTCCGCTGCATTTTCCCACAGGGTAATTCCCCCACAGGCCCAGCTGGGCGCCAGGCTGTGCACTATCAGCCAAGCGCACCTGTTGCGGGCCTGATGGCCGGCCTAGCGTTGCCTCATGAAGTCGGCACGCACTCCCCCAAGCCCGCCCGTTTATCCGGGCCCCGCCTGGAGCTCCCGTTCCTGGTCGGGACGCGCTGCGGCACCGTCACCGATCCACAAGTTACTTCGGCTTGTGGCACGCCGTCGGCGGCTGTTCGCGGCCCTCCTGCTCTGTGCTGCGGCAGCCATTGCCGTACAACAGCTCACCCCTGCCAGCCCGGCAACCACCACTGTGCTCGTTGCCGCCCACGATCTTCCGGCAGGCCACATTCTTGCCAGGGACGATCTGCTGGCCGCCACGGTTGGTCCGCGCATGGTGCCCGACGGCGCATTGCTGCCGGCTGCTGTCACGGCTGGGTCTGCGGCAGGCGCAGGCCTGCCAGGCGGCTGGGAGGGAGAACAGGTGTCCGGCCCCGTCCGCCGCGGCGAAGTGCTCACGGATGCATCGCTGCTGGGAAACGGCTTGCTGATTGGGGCCCCTTCCGGGAGCCAGGCTGTGCCCCTGCGGTTGAGCGATCCGTCCACCCTCGCGCTGTTGCACCAGGGCCAGCTGGTCACAGTGGTGTTGAGCAGCAGCCAAGGCCTGGACGGGCCCGTCAGCAATGAGGTGCTGGCAGAAAATGTGCCAGTCCTGTGGACACCTTCCCTGGCCAAGTCAGGCGGCGGGCTGCTCCCGGCACAGGACAACGAGGGAATTGTCGTCGTGGCGGCGTCGGCCAGCCAGTCCGTTCAGCTGGCGGGCGCCATCAACCGCGGAAAAGTATTCCTGATCCTGCTGAATTGACGCTCAGGTGGCCGCTTCCCTGTCCTGGTGTCTGGGCCCGGTTAGTTGCGGGCGGCCTTCACGGCCGCGAAATAATTGTTGGGCGCAGGCAAATAGCACAAGCCCACAGCGATGCCACCGAGCACGATCTGTGCCGCGGTGGTCAGGCCCTGCGGCAGGGTGAATCCCACCAGCTGTGTCAGGGTCAGCACCACCAGCATGCCCACCGCAACCCGGGCCCAGGACCGGCCCTTGTGCAGAAACAAGGCAAACAACAAATAAGCGCAGACCGTGGCCACGCCTGCCAAGACCACGGTGATCACACCCATGTTGCGCATGGATTCAACGCTCGGCACGGAACCGCTCATGGTGTCGATCTGGGCTTGAATCGACACGAGGCGGTCAGGCGAGACTGCATAGGCCACGGCCATGACCGAGGCCACGATCTGCACGGCTGCGGCAACAACCAGCAAACTCGCGGCCACCATCACCGGCCGTGGAGCTGCGGGTCTGGGTGTCCCCGTGTTCTTGTCCGTGAACGCGCCCATGCCCGGTATTTTTGGTGGCGTGGCCATGCCCGTCCTCAGCCCCAATGCGGGGGCTTGTTCTCGCGCAGCCATGCGTCATGGCCGCGGTCGGAGGGCGAGTCGCCCCAAGTGTGGTCAGCGTCGTTGGGAGCCACCTTGGGCAGCAAGGTCGAGTCCGTTGCCGGCGCCGCCTTCGTCGTCGTGGAATCGTCGGCTGCGTTGTCGGCCGGCGTCTCTTGTGCCCCACTCACTACTGTCACACTTTCTTCGTTACTCGATGATACTTCCGCATCCTTGGCGGGCTGCGAATCCTCTGTGGCCGCATCCCCCGAGGCCGCATCCTCCGACGGCACGTTTGCGGCATCCCCTGAGGGTGCGCTCTCGTCAGAGGACCGGTCCGGGGAAGCCCCTGTGCGGCGTCGTGAGCGCGGCGAATCCATCACGGCTGTCATTGACGCGTCATCGGATGTACCCAGCAGGGACGTCAGATCGGCATCTCCGCTTGTCGTGGGCAGGCTCAGGTACTTGCCAATCTGGTCGGCACAGCTGGACGGGTCGGTAAAGACTTCAATGGTCCACAGCGGAACATACCGCCAGCCCAGCCGCTCCAGCATCTGCGGCCGCAATCGGCTCCGCTCGCGCACGCTCATGTTCTGGTATCTGGCCGTGCCGTCCGACTCAACAGCCACCGGGTCGGGGATTTCGTGTTCTTCACGGCCCAGCAGCTGCACGGAATCGGGGGCGGCCGCCATGTCCAGGGCACCGTCGTAGTGGTGCCACACACGCGCACCACGGGCACGAAGCCTGTCCGCCAGATCCGCCACCAGGGGGTCCTCGCCGGTGTCACGCTCACTGTCGAGGGCGCGTGTTGCCGGAGTGCCCAGCAGGGAGTTCCCGGCAAGTTCACGGTCCAGCAATTCGAAGAAGTCAACGGCACCAAAACTGAGCCGGCTTTCATCCAAATCCTCGGGACGGAAGCACGTGACAATGTGAATGTGGGTCCGGGCCCGGGTCATGGCCAGGGCGAACTTGGCGCGGCCGTCGGGCTCGGACAAGGGCCCGAAGCCGTGCAGTGCGCGGCCATGCGGGGTGCGCCCAAATCCGAGCGAGAAGATGACCCGGTCCCTGACAAGGCCTGCCGCCCTGTCCACCGTGACAACACGGAACGACTCAGGACCCGAAGCAAAGAATTCGGCCAGCAGCGGATGGTTGGCCATCTGCAGGCGGATGGCCTGGGCCACCCGCACACCGTGGCGTTCGCTGGCCGTGATGATGGCCAGCGATTCGCGAGGCCGCACCCGGGCGTGCTCAAAGACCAGGTCGACAATCCGGTTGACCTCGGCCACCACCGACTCAACACCACCGTCGCCGGCGCCGGGCAGGCCCTTGCCGTCAGGGAGGTAGTCAACGGTGAGTGCGCGTTCCAGTCCTGTCACGGCCCGCCCGTCAGGCAGGCGTTCCAGCTGCGAGTCGTAGAATCCGCTGCTGAGCTGGCGCACCAGGTCTTCGTCAACCGCCCGGTAGGAAACCGTAAGGCGGTGCCGCGGCAACACCCTGGAGAGTGCGCCAAAGACGCTTTCGAGGGGGTGCTGGCCGGAGCTGCGGTCCCCGGGGGCGCCGACGGCAACGCTGAAGCTCTTGGGGCACGCGGTTTGTTCATCGCCAAAGGCAACCACCTGGCCGGCACGGGCCAGGGCCGGCAGCGCCGACTGCAGTGACGTTGATTCGGCATCCAAAATCACGACCGCATCAAAGCGGAAATCTGCCGGGATGGCCGAGGGCACCACCAACGGGCTCAGTGCAAAGACAGGGGCCAGGTTGCGCAGCAGGTCCGGTGCCTGTGCGCCCAGCGCAGTGAGGGACACGCGGCCGTCCTTCAACACGTTCCGGAGCATCTCGCCTTGGCGGTTGCGCCCCGCAATGATTTCCGTCCACTGCTGGGCCAGGCGCCAGCGGATCCGGCCCGGACCGGAGGCGAGGTGTGTTTGGTCCGCCAAGCGGAACTCGGCTTCCAGGCGGCGCAGGTTGTCGCCGTCGGACATGGCAAGGTATTCATCACCGCTGATCATGGCTTCCAGCGCCGACTGCCACCACGCCAGCTCCAGCTCGGAGCCGGTCTGTGCGGCCGGCACCTCGCGGCGGGCCAGGTCGTCGAGCAACTCGCCCAGGCCGTGCTCGCGCATGCCCTCAAGCAGCAGCGTGCGCTCCGGCAGCGTCTCCAAGGATTCCTTGGACGCAACGAGCGCCTCCAGGCGGCCAACGAGCTCGCCGGAGTTGAAATTCAGCAGGTCCCCGCCATCGACGGTGCGCTCCAAAACAGCACCAAGTGACACGAGCTTCTCCCGCAAACCCATGTACGTGCGGCTCAGCTCGGCCAGGCCGGACGGCACGGTGGGGTGGCGCTTGCTCGTGGCAGCCTCCGCCCACAAGGTGCTTTGCTCATTGACCAGCAGCAACGAAGCGTGCAGGTCGGCGATGTGCACGCCGGGGCGGACCAGGTCCTTGGCGTTGCGGCGGAACCGGGCACGCTGCAGGGCTGGCATGTCGATGCCGCGCTCCCGGCGCCAGGCAGCGGTTGCCGTGGCGGCGATCATCTCGTCGGTGGACCAGTCGAAAATGTCGGCATTGAACTTGTCGAGGCTTTCACGAATCGCCACCAGCATGGTCAGCTGACGGCCCCACTCGGCAAAGGAATGGCCTTGGCGGATCTGGCCAAACTCAGCCACTTCACGCATCTTCACGGCAAAACCAGGCACCTGGGCGTACAACTGCTCGGCCAGTGAATACGCCGACTCGGTCTCCTTGCGCGTGACCATGCGGGCGCCGTGCCAGGCACTGCTGACGGCAACCTGGCTGAAGGCACCCAGTTCCGCGGCCCGGCGCAGGCGCGCCGTCAACTCCTTGCGGTCACGAATGCTGTCCAGCACGCTGCGTTTGAGCCGCACAGTGGTGGACGGTGCCGGGTGGATCGAGGTCAGTTCGGCCAGCGATTGCATGGCCTGGTACGGCGAGCAGCCCCAGCGGTCGCGCACATTGTGCAGGCTGGCGACGTGGTCAACCAGCTGGTGGCGGTGGTCAACGAGCGTCTCATGCAGGCTCTCAAGTTTGGGTTCCACAGCTTTTTCGTTCCGGGTGATGGCCCGGATCAGCTGGGACTTGATTTGCTGCGGCCCGGTCTGGGCGCTGAGTTGCAGCAGCAGCGAGTCAAGGTCGTGCTCGGTGAGAATCTGTGCCAGTTCATTGAGCGTTCCGCGGCGTTCGCCCACCACCAGGACACTCTTGCCGTCGTGGACAAGCTGGGCGACGGCGTTGATCGCCGTCTGCGTCTGGCCGGTGCCCGGCGGGGTGGAGACGAGCACCGATTCGCCGCTGCGGATCAGGTCAAGGACATACTGCTGCTGCGGATCGGCGTCCAGCACCAACAGCTCGTCTTTGGGATGGCGGTCATCCAGGGACGCAAACCGGGCAAAGTCCGGTTCCAGCTCCACTGGCAGGACGTCGTCGCCGCTGTGCCGCTGGAGCAATTCCAACAGCTCGCTGCCGGCCGACAGTGCTGGATCGTTCAGGTTCTCAGCCAGGAACGCAAAGGTGGAAACCACAAGTTCGTGTTCCACGACCGCCCCGGGAAGAGGCGCAAGCAGGGCCCGCATCCTGTCCAGCACGGGGGCCGGGTCAAAACGCGCCGTGCTGTACGCCAGCCGGCCAAGGGCTGCGGCGTCAACGTGGATGTTCGAGTGTTGGGCCAGGTGCTTGACCAGGGCAGGGTTCACCTGGGCCTGCTCCATCAGCTGCAGTTCATAGTCGTCCTGCCCCGGGCGCACTGTCAGTGCGACGGCGGCCAGCAGCACGGGTGCGCAAACGTCCTCGCTGTTGGGCCCCGCCACAGCAGACCAGCGCGCCATCCCGGCGCCGAGGTAGCCGACGTCGATCCCGCGGTCGGTGCTCAGTTCAAAGATTTTCGCGCGCAGGGCGGCGGCAGCCTTCTTTGCGGCGGCATAGTGTTCGGGCTCGCGAATCAACGTGGACAGGCGGGTTTTGCGGCCGGCCAAAAGCTGGGCCAGTCCCGATGGGTGGGCGTGCGTGAGAGCGATGCTGCCATGCTCGGTTTTTACGAAGGCAAGAGCAGTGTCCGCGCCTGAATACGAATCCAAGCCAGCAAGCCAGGTTTGGAGTTCCACTGAACTCTCATTGGGGCCTGCAACTTCGGACACGGGTGCCTTCTTCTCTGCACTTGAGCGAAACGGTCTTGACCATACTGACATGTAATTCAGGCTATCGCTCCCAGCCTGCCAATGCCTGCTCGGCACACTGGAGGGCACCACATTTCCCTGTTTTCACAGGTGTGGGCACCCTCCAGCGTCCCTGCGGGAGTTACTCCCACTCAATCGTTCCCGGCGGCTTGGACGTGACGTCCAGAACGACGCGGTTGACGCCGTCCACCTCGTTGGTGATCCGGTTGGAGATCTTCGCGAGCAGGTCGTACGGCAGGCGTGACCAGTCTGCGGTCATGGCGTCCTCGGAGGACACCGGACGCAGCACGATCGGGTGGCCGTAGGTGCGGCCGTCGCCCATGACTCCCACGCTGCGGACATCCGCCAGCAGCACGACAGGCATCTGCCACACTTCGTCGTCAAGGCCGGCTGCCGTGAGTTCGGCGCGGGCAATGGCGTCGGCGTTGCGCAGCAGTTCAAGGCGTTCGCCGGTGATTTCTCCGACAATGCGGATGCCCAGGCCGGGGCCGGGGAACGGCTGGCGGCCCACGATCTCGGGAGGCAGGCCCAATTCGGCCCCAACGGCACGTACCTCGTCCTTGAACAGCGCCCGCAGCGGCTCAACGAGCTCAAAGCGCAGGTCCTCGGGCAGGCCGCCCACGTTGTGGTGGCTCTTGATGTTGGCTGCGCCTTCACCACCGCCGGACTCCACAACATCGGGGTACAGGGTGCCCTGGACCAGGAACTTGATCTCTTCACCCTCGGAGGCAGCCTCGGCCATGATGGCACGTTCGGCTTCCTCGAAGGCGCGGATGAACTCGCGGCCGATGATCTTGCGCTTGGTCTCGGGGTCGGAGACACCGGCCAAGGCGTTCAGGAAGCGGTCCTGCTCGTTGGCAACGTACAAATTGGCGCCGGTGGAAGCCACAAAGTCGAGCTCGACTTGTTCTGCTTCGCCTTGGCGCAGCAGGCCGTGGTTGACGAACACGCATGTGAGCTGGTCGCCGACGGCGCGCTGCACCAGGGCGGCGGCAACAGCGGAATCAACGCCGCCGGAGAGGCCGCAGAGTACCCGGGCATCGCCGATCTGCTCGCGGATCAACGCGACCTGCTCGTCGAGGATGGACGTGGCGGTCCAGTTTTTCTCCAGCTTGGCGCCGTTGAACAGGAAGTTCTCCAGCACCTGCTGGCCGAAGGCTGAGTGCTTGACCTCCGGATGCCACTGGACACCGAAGAGGCACTTTTCCTCGTTGGCAAACGCGGCAACGGGGGCGCCGGCGGAGGATGCCAGCACGTCGAAGCCCTCGGGGGCCTCGTGCACGCTGTCTCCGTGGCTCATCCACGTGGTTTGCTCTGCCGCGGTTGAGGCAAGAATTGAGCGGCCTTCGCCGAGGAGCTGCACCTGGGTTGAGCCGTATTCGCGCTGGCCTGTGTGGGCGACGGTTCCGCCCAGGGCGGCGGCCATGGCCTGGAAGCCATAACAAATGCCCAAGACCGGGATGCCGGCTTCAAACAGGTCGGCACCCACGCTGGGTGCACCCTCCGCGTAGACACTCGAGGGTCCACCGGAGAGGATGATGGCAGCTGGGTTTTTAGCCAGCAACTGCGCAGTTGTATAGGTATGCGGCACGATTTCCGAGTACACATTTGCCTCACGCACGCGGCGCGCAATCAACTGGGCGTACTGGGCTCCGTAGTCCACAACCAGGACGGGCTTCTGGGCAGTCTGGGCCTTAGCGGGAGTAGTCACGGTTCAATGTTAACCCACGCCGCAGCTGCCCGGTCCCGGCGCCGCCCTTTCAGTGACCAGTTACTCAAAACCGGCCGTCATGACCAGCACTCCCGCCGCTTTGGCGGCTAAACCCGAAACGCTCCCGCAGTGAACGAACTGCGAGAGCGTTAGCGAAAAACCTGCCATTGCTGCGAGAGCGTTGTGCGGGAGGGGAGGGCGACGCCGGACAGGGCCTTCCCTGCGGTCGGAACCTCCCGCCGTCGTGCTTCATCCGGCAGCTGCGCTTAGTAGCGCTTTCCGGCCTTGGGATTGGCGGCAACCTCGGCCAGCACTTCCTTGTGGACCTTGCCTTCAACAATGAACGAGAGGAAGGGAACGACGCCACCGAGGGCGATGAGGATCAATTTGCCGAAGGGCCAGCGCATGAGCGTCCACAGGCGGAAGTCGGCGATCAGGTACACCACGTACATCCAGCCGTGAATGATCAAGACCATGGTTGACAGGTTCACCCCGCCGGTGACCGCCATCAGGCCCTCGTCAATGTTGACAAGGCCCAGACCGTGCGGGGCGCCCGCGGTGTCCGTGCCACCGGCGACAAGCACACTCTGGAATCCGTAGCGCAGCACAAGCTCCACGACCAGCAAGAGCAGCATGGTTCCTGTTGCGTAGGCGAGCACCTTGTAGAACTTCAAGGCGCTGAGGATCTGTGCCGGGGTGCCGCCAAAGCGACGTTTCGGGGTTGCCTTGGCTTTCGCCGTGGGGGCTGCGGCCCTGGACCCTGCGGCCTTGGACTCCGCGGTCTTGGACTCGTTGTTGTTGGGCTCGGTCATGGTGCCGGCTCTCCTCATTCTGTGCTGGGTTTCAGACTGTCCAAAAATCCAGCCTGTGCAAATTCTCAGTCGGTGCTAATTCAAATTCGGTGCCACTAACTAGTTGGCGTCAATTCCCGCCCGGGGACCGGCGCTGTGGTCTCCGCCGTCGGCATCGTCGTCGTCTTCGGCGTCGACGTCGTCTTCATCGTGGTCAGCGTCGTCTTCGGCGTCGATGTCGAACAGTTCGTCCTGGTCGCGGCGATAGTCGTCTGCAACCAGGCGCCACCACAGGAACACCGCAAAGCCGGCAAACAAGACCCATTCAGCCGAATAAAAGATGTTCAGCCAATTGATCTTGTCGTTTTGGTCGGTGGCTGTGACGGTGATTGGCACCAAACCCCCGGCCTTGCCTGAAGCGCCCACGTCCTTGCCATCAAGGACTTCACTGTGGGACACAATGAAGGCCGAATAGGTGCTGACGGACCAAATGTTTGTCAGTTCAGCCGATGACAAGGCCTTGACTTGGCCTTCGGGAAGGTCTTTGGCCAGTTCCGGCCCTTCCGAGTTGAGCAGCCTGCCTTCAATCGAGAGCTGCCCGGCCGGAGCAGTTGGCACATTGTCCGGGGATGCGGTCCATCCTCTGGCCACCGGGATCACAACCTCCTTGGTCGCTGCGGTTCCGACGGGCGGGACCGCGCCGTCCACCGCAAACGCCGTAACCACCCAGTAGCCTTCCTCGCCGTCCTGCAACCGCGAGGGCACCAGGACTTGTTTGCCCGGGTCAAATTGACCCTGGGCTGTGACCAGCTGCCCCTCGGCGGTGCCGAGCATGGGCTCGCCCGGATCCATGATGTCGTGGAGGGGCTGGACCTGCTCCGTCACCGACGGCGGAGCCACATCCTTCTCCAATGAACGGGAGAACTGCCACTGGCTCAGAAGAACGAAGGCGGCGGCCACGGCAAGCGCAAACGCCAGCGCGGCTATCCATTTGGGCTTAAGGGCAGTTTTCAACACCCTTCAACGGTACTTCGTAATCGCGTAGAACAACGAATGCACCAGGAAAGGACCAATTGGGAGGCGTGGCCGGGCCGCGGCTCCGCTGGGGCCCGCATTGCAGGTGCCTCGGCGGCCGAACAGGGGAAGAATTTGGGGAGGAACTGGTGCCTAGTGGTCGAAGAACACCAGGGTGGAGTTGATCAACTCGGCAATAACCTCGGCATCGTGGGCCCGCCGCAGGGACTCTCGGAAGTTTTCCTTGAACAAGGACCGGGCCAGGGTGGCCAGCACTTCCAGATGCGCGGAGAACGAGCTGTCCGGGGTGGCAATGAGCAAGATCACTGTTGCGGGTCCGTCCACCGCACCAAAATCCAGGCTGTAGCCGAACTTTGTAATGCCCACGGCAATGGAGATTTCCTTGGCGTGCACGCTTCTGGCGTGTGGCAGCCCGACCCCGCCAGGCAGACCCGTCGCCATCTGGTGTTCCCGGGCGTTGACATCGCCAAGAAAGCCGTCCAGATCCGAGATCCTGCCCTGCTCAAACAGCTTGGCAGCCAATTGGGCGGCCGCGTCCTCCTTGGAGTCGGCTTCCATCTCCAAAATCACCAACCCGGGGTTGGTCAATTCCGTGTCGTAGCGTTCCAGTGAACCCGATGTCATTAGTGCCTTTCCGCAGCGTAAAAAGACTTGTCCCCTCCCCCAGTCTAGCCTCACGGCCCGTGCCCCTTGGGGTCGGTCCGGAACCGCCGCCAAACTCCAAGCGCCCCGGTCCACACGGGACGGGGCGCTCGGGATACAACGGACCAGACACTGTAAAACTAGGGCGAAACGATGACCTCAACCCGCTGGAATTCCTTCAGGTCCGAATAGCCGGTCGTGGCCATTGCGCGGCGCAGGGCACCAACCAGGTTGGCGGAACCGTCGGCGTTGCGGGCGGGACCGTGGAGCACTTCTGCCAGCGTTCCCACGGTTCCCATGTTTACCCGGTGTCCGCGCGGGAGTTCCTGGTGGTGTGCTTCCGCACCCCAGTGCCAGCCCTGGCCGGGAGCTTCGGAGGCACGCGACAGCGCGGCCCCGAGCATCACGGCATCGGCGCCCATAGCGATGGCCTTGACGATGTCACCGCTGGAGCCCATGCCGCCGTCGGCAATCACATGCACATACCGTCCACCTGACTCATCCATGTAGTCACGGCGGGCCGAGGCCACATCGGAAATGGCACTGGCCATGGGCGACCGGATGCCCAGCGCGCGGCTCGTGGTGGTGGAAGCCCCGCCGCCGAAGCCCACAAGGACGCCGGCGGCACCCGTGCGCATCAGGTGCAGTGCCGGGGTGTAGCCAGCCGCGCCGCCAACGATGACGGGGACGTCGAGCTCGTAGATGAACTGCTTGAGGTTCAGCGGTTCGGTGGTTTTGGAGACGTGTTCGGCTGAAACGGTGGTCCCGCGGATCACGAAGATGTCAACGCCTGCGGCAATGACGGTCTTGTAAAACTCCTGTGTGCGCTGTGGCGTCAAGGAGCCGGCCACTGTCACACCGGCGGCACGGATCTCGGCCAGGCGGGCTGTGATCAGCTCGGCCTTGATGGGCTCATTGTAGATTTGCTGGAGACGCACAGTGGTCTCGGGATCCATGACCGAAGCCTGCAGCAGCGCGATTTCATCCAGCAGCGGCTGCGGATCCTCGTACCGGGTCCACAGGCCTTCCAGATCAAGGACGCCCAGGCCGCCGAGCTTGCCGAGCGCAATGGCAGTCTCCGGGGACATGACCGAATCCATCGGCGCACCGAGGACGGGAATATCAAATTGGTAGGCGTCGATCTGCCATTTCACTGACACATCCTGCGGGTCGCGGGTACGCCGGGAAGGCACAATCGCAATCTCATCCAACGAATATGCGCGGCGTCCGCGCTTTCCACGGCCAATCTCAATCTCATAAGTCACGCCACCCACCCTATCCCAGCGGAGGCCCGAGCCATTAAAAAAGGCTCACGTGATGCTAACGACCGCCGTCGGAAGCCGTTTGCAGGGCCTGGGCCGCCGCAGTTTCCAGCACCGCAATCGCTTCAACCCGCAAGGCCATGGCGGCAAAATCCGGTTCGGCCGCGGCGCCCACAAGCTCCGTCAGGGCGTCCCAGTGTTCCCCCAGCGCCCGGTATTGGGCGGCTGTCTCCTGCAACCCTGCACGTTCGACGCCGGACAAACCGTCCCCGGCCAGCGCCACCTCCTCCAGGAATTGCGCATACAACGGACGCAGGGCTCCGGGCCCGCTGTACCGTCGCCCGGCCAACAGCCCGTGCAGCATGGCCATGCCGGACCGGGACCGCTCGGGGTCGGCGAAAATCCGCAGCCAGCCCCGCTTGGAGCGGCTGTCGGTGAGCCGCTGGGCCCAGGTGTGCATCCCCAGGATGCCAAAATTCTTTGCGTAGCCGGGCGGGATTCCGGGGGGCGCCTGTTCCGAAAGCAGTTCCTTCGAGGTTTGGGCCATGGCCTGCCGCAGCCCGTCAAGCGTCAACGCCGCGCTGCCGTCCCAATCGCCGCCGTCCGTTTCCCCGCCGCCCGCCACCACTTGGGCCTGCCAGTGCTTGTCCGCCTTGCGCGAGCCGCGCGCCTGCGCCAGCGCGGCGGAACTGATCCGCTCCAGCCGCCCGCCGCCGTCGTCGATCAGGTAATCCCCGCCATCGCGGGACACAACGGCCACATCCACCGAATCCATGTCGGCCAGCGGGTCCGCTGCCACCCACGGCAGTTTGCCGCGCACAACACGCACGACGGCGGGAACTCCGGTTTCCAGGGCAGCGTCCAGCCGGCCCCGGGCGAGGGAGACGCTGCCGGTCTGCTGGATATTGACGGCGGCACCGCAGCGCTGCAACAGGTTCTCAGTGTACGGTCCGGGATGGAACCTGGTGACGGCCGAAGCCGTGGTGGTGTCCTTGTATTCAAAGGTGAAGATCATGAAGCCGATGCCGCCGGCCAGCCCTGCCAGCATGGCCTCGGTGAAAGGGGCGTCCGTGAAGGGGCTGCGCACGCCGGACGCGGCCAGCACCCTGGTCCAAAGACCGGCGTCCCCATGGGAATATTCGGTGCGGGCGTCATAGGCGGGAAGGTCAGGGGCGGCAGGCATGCGTTGATTCTAGCCGTGATGGACATTGCCAGGGTGGGCGGGGCCGGAGCGGGCGGTGTGGGGAGGCCTCCCCGTCGCGGCTTCACGGCACGGCCCATAAACTGGGGGCATGACGTTTCAGCCCGGCCCGCAGGACCCCGCATGCCGGGCTTACACCCCGGCCGCAGCAGTCCACCGTGTGCCGGTGCCCGTGCAGCCGGCCGCTTTTGTGCGTCCGCTCGACTACTGGCTGAACTCGGACGCGGCCCGCATGGCGCCGGCGCAGGGCCCGTCGGCCCTGCGCGACATGGCCTGGGCATACGGCCAGTGGCAGGGCCTTGCCGGCACATGCACAGGTTTGGGGCTGACGCTGCTCGGGGGCGGGCTGCTATCCCTGGCCATGCTGGACGGTTTCCCCGCTTTGTGGCTGTGTTTGCTCGTGGCGGGCCTCGCCTTGCTGTCCACGGGAGTCCTGGTGCGCAGACTGAAGCTGCCAAAGATCGCGCGTGTAAAACAGCCGCCGTTATCCCGTGCCCCGGGGACCTTGGCCTCCGGAGTGGGGCTTGCCGCCTTCATGTCCGCGGCCTTGGGGGCTCCCCTGGCGCTGGCACTCGCCGGTTGGCTCGAACAAGGCCCCGGTCCGGCGTTCTCATTTTTCGCCGTGCTGCTGCTGGTGGTCCTCGGCACAGTCAGCGCCTTTGCCGTGCCTTCCTATTTCGCCCAACATGCACGGCGTGACTTTCGTGCCCGCATCGACAATAACCAGGCGCTCCGCCAGGAGCTTGAAGCGCTTTCGTGTTCTTGGCGGGACACGTCCGGGAACAGAAATTTCGGTCCGCTGTAGCTTGCGCCCTCCCCAACCCCCGCTCCGCTCGGCCGGGGCCCCTCGGCCGCTACCGCTTGCGCCCTCCCCAGCCCCCGCTCCGCTCGGCCGGGGCCCCTCGGCCGCTACGCTTAGTCCATGACTGACACAGAACTTCGCATGACGGACCACGAGCTTCTTACCTTGTTGTCCATGACCCCGACCGAGTCGGCCGCCGTCACGCTGGGGCTGCTCCGCCTCGACCAGCATGGAGACAACGAACTGCTCCACAATGCGGGCCTCACCACCTTGATGGTGCGAGGAATGGCAGAGCCCCAAGGCGAGAGTATCGTACCGGTGGAAAAGGCTGCGGTCGTGGGTTCCGTCCTTTCCCAAGCCCAGGAATGGCTTGAAATCTCGCTGACCACACCGACCAGCAGCCACGTGCTCTTCGCCGTGGGATCCAACGTTGGTGCCGTGTTGCTGAGCATCAGTCCCCACGGCGTGCATGACATCCAGCCCATCGAATCCGGCCCCGCCATGCTCGAACTGGGCATCCACCTCGGCAATGAGTACCTTACGGGCGCCGCCGAGGGCCTGCCTGCCACAGCCGTGATCCGGCGCCTGCGCGTCGACGCCGAGCCCGTCGTGGCCCAGCTGACAGCCGTGGAGGCTGGCGATTGGGTGCTCCGCAGCGGCACCGAATCGGAATTCACCGAGCACAGCCACCCCGCAACCGAGGCCATGGCCCAGTTCAAGGCGACGCTGGAAGCCGAGCCGGCACCCGGCCGCCGGGCTTAAAGCAGACCGGCGGCCAGCCACCCTTCTTGCGAAAGGTGGCCGGCCGCCGTCGTGCTTAAGCCGGAATTACTTGTTGTAGTTCGGCGCTTCCACGGTCATGGTGATGTCGTGGGGGTGGGATTCCTTCAGGCCGGCGGCAGTGATGCGGACGAATTTGCCGCGCGCCTTCAGTTCGGGAATGGTCGGGGAGCCAACATAGAACATGGTCTGGCGCAGGCCGCCAACCAGCTGGTATGCCACCGATGCCAGCGGGCCGCGATAGGCCACACGACCCTCGATGCCCTCGGGGATGAGCTTCTCGTCGCCGGCAACATCAGCCTGGAAGTAGCGGTCCTTGGAGTAGGACGTGTTGTTGCCGCGGGTCTGCATGGCACCCAGCGAGCCCATGCCGCGGTAAGCCTTGAACTGCTTGCCGTTGACAAACACCGTCTCGCCCGGGGACTCCTCGGTGCCGGCCAAAAGGGAGCCGATCATGACCGTGTCGGCGCCGGCAACCAGTGCCTTGCCGATGTCTCCGGAGTACTGCAGGCCGCCGTCGGCGATCAATGGCACGCCGGCCGGGATGGCAGCCTTGGCCGATTCGTAGATGGCGGTGATCTGCGGGACGCCGACGCCGGCAACGACGCGGGTGGTGCAGATGGAGCCCGGGCCGACGCCGACCTTGATGCCGTCGGCACCGGCGTCGATCAGGGCCTGGGCGCCTTCGCGGGTTGCCGCCTGGCCGCCGATGACATCGACGTGGGCAGCTGACTTTTCGCTCTTCAGGCGCTGGATCATTTCCAGCACACCCTGGCTGTGGCCGTTGGCCGTGTCAACGAACAATGCGTCAACACCGGCGTCCACGAGTGCCATGGCACGCTCGTAGCCATCACCAAAGAAGCCAATGGCGGCACCAACGCGCAGGCGGCCTTCGTCGTCCTTGGTGGCCAGCGGGTACTGCTCCGCTTTCGCGAAATCCTTCACCGTGATCAAGCCGCGCAGGACGCCGGCGTCGTCAACCAGCGGGAGCTTTTCAATCTTGTTCTTGGCCAGCAGGCCGGAGGCGTCTTCGCGGCTGATGCCAACCTTGCCGGTGATGAGCGGCATGTGGGTCATCACGTCCCGGACCAGGCGCGTGGAGTATTCGCTTTCCGGAATGAACACGGTGTCGCGGTTGGTGACGATGCCCATCAGGCGGCCGGCTTCATCAACCACTGGCAGGCCGGAGACGCGGAAGCGGGAGCACAGCACATCAAGTTCGGCGAGCGTGGCGTCCGCTCCGACTGTTACGGGGTTGGTGATCATGCCCGACTCGCTGCGCTTGACCAGGTCAACTTCTTCGGCCTGTCGCTCAATGGAGAGGTTGCGGTGGACAACACCCAACCCGCCCTGGCGGGCCATGGCGATGGCCATGCGGGATTCGGTCACCGTGTCCATCGCGGCTGAGAGAAGCGGGGTCTGCACGCTGATGCGCTTGGACACCTGTGAACTGGTGTCGGCTTCGGAGGGGATGACATTGGTGAACCCGGGGAGGAGCAGCACATCGTCATACGTCAGGCCAACAAAGGCGAAGGGGTCATGGATTTCAGACTGGGACACGAAGGCTCCTTGGCGGGGGTAGAACCATTGGGGGTGTGCATCCGATGGCCTGTTCCGTGATTACGAAGCTGGCCTGTGCGTTGCTTACAGTCTAAAACGAAAGACGCTGATGCCCTATTCCCGAGTGATGTGTCACAGCGGGGTGCCCCTGAGAAGCAAAAAAGACGGCGTTTGCGGTTAAAGCCGGTGGTGTACCTGTGGCTTTAACCGCAAACGCCGTCCCTAGTGAAAGGAGCGCCGCCTGCTAGTGCTGGTGTGCTGCTTCTTCGTCCTCGGCAGGCTTGTCCGTCACGAGAACTTCGGTGGTGAGCACCAAGGCCGCGATGGAGGCCGCGTTGCGCAGGGCCGAACGGGTGACCTTGACGGGGTCGATGACGCCGTCGGAGATCAAGTTGCCGTATTCGCCGGTGGCGGCGTTGAAACCGAAACCGTCTTCGAGTTCGCCAACCTTGGCGACCACAACGTAGCCGTCATGGCCGGCGTTCTGGGCGATCCAGCGCAGCGGCTGGGCAACAGCCTTGCGAACGAGCTCGATGGCAGTTGCCGCATCGCCGGTCAACGCCAGAACCGAAGCGTCGTCGTCAAGGGCCTTGGCGGCCTGGACCAGTGCGGAACCGCCACCGGCCACAATGCCTTCCTCCAAGGCTGCACGCGTTGCGGACACGGCGTCCTCAATGCGGTGCTTCTTTTCCTTGAGCTCGACCTCGGTGGCTGCGCCAACCTTGATCACGCCGATGCCGCCGGCCAGCTTGGCCAGGCGTTCCTGCAGCTTTTCCTTGTCCCAGTCGGAGTCGGTGCGCTTGAGCTCAGCGTGCAGCTGGGCCACGCGGTCGGACACGTCGTCCGCCGTGCCGGCACCGTCAACGATGGTGGTGTTGTCCTTGGTGACCGTGATGCGGCGAGCCGTACCCAGTACTTCAAGGCCAACCTGGTCCAGGGACAGGCCGATCTCCGGAGAGACAACCTGGGCGCCGGTCAGGATCGCAATGTCCTGCAGCATGGCCTTGCGGCGGTCGCCGAAGCCCGGAGCCTTGACGGCAACAACGTTCAATGTGCCGCGCAGGCGGTTCACGATCAGCGTGGACAGTGCCTCGCCGTCGACGTCTTCGGCAATGATGAACAGCGGCTTGTTGGCGGCAAGCGCCTTTTCCAGCAGCGGCAGGAATTCCTGCAGGTTGGAGATCTTGCCCTGGTTGATCAACACCAGTGCATCTTCCATGACCGCTTCCTGGCGTTCCGCGTCGGTGACGAAGTACGGGGACAGGTAGCCCTTGTCGAACTGCATGCCCTCGGTGAGGACCAGTTCGGTGGAAGTCGTGGAGGACTCCTCGATGGTGATCACACCATCCTTGCCGACCTTTTCGAACGCCTCGGCGAGCAGGTCGCCGATTTCCTGGCTCTGCGCGGAGATGGCGGCAACTTCTGCAACCTGTCCCCCGCCAACCGGGCGTGCGTTCTCCAGCAGGCGCGTGGCAATGGCTTCAACGGAAACCTGGATGCCGCGCTTGAGCTCGCCGGGAGCCGCGCCTGCAGCAACATTGCGCAGGCCTTCCTTGACCAGTGCCTGTGCCAAAACGGTGGCGGTGGTGGTGCCGTCGCCGGCAACATCGTTGGTCTTCGTGGCAACTTCCTTGGCCAGCTGTGCGCCAAGGTTTTCGTAGGCGTCTTCCAGCTCCACCTCACGGGCGATTGTCACGCCGTCGTTGGTGATTGTGGGAGCACCCCACTTCTTGTCCAGTACTACGTTGCGACCGCGCGGGCCGAGGGTCACCTTGACGGTGTCCGCCAGCTTGTCGATACCGGCCTCGAGGGCCTTCCGGGCGCTGTCATTGAATGCAAGCTGCTTAGCCATGCGGTGTATGTCCTTTCACGCAAAGACCCCGCGTTCGTGACCCAAGAACGGTCCCGGTCGCGGGGCTTTACAAAGTGGTTACTAGACGAAAGCCGTTACTTAACGACGATGGCCAGTACGTCGCGGGCCGACAGAACGAGCAGCTCTTCGCCGCCGGTTTTCACTTCGGTTCCACCGTACTTGGAGTAAATAACAACGTCGCCAACGGCAACATCGATCGGGACACGGTTGCCATTGTCATCGACACGGCCGGGTCCAACTGCCACAACTTCGCCCTCCTGGGGCTTTTCCTTGGCAGTGTCCGGGATAACCAGACCGGACGCGGTGGTCAGCTCTGCTTCGAGCTGGCGGACAACAATACGATCCTCAAGAGGCTTAATAGAGACCGACACTCGGACCTCCCCTTCACATGCGTAAATTCTATGGATGGCTGGCAGTCTTCCCCGCCATGTTTTATGGAGACCAGCCGTCGTCGCGGTGCCGGAGGTGCTCCCATGGCCAAGAAGATAAGCAGTTAGCACCCTCAGGGCGAGAGTGCTAACTCGACTCTAGGGAATCGATTAGCACTCGGTCAAGGCGAGTGCCAGATTTGACCTGAAATGTACGACGGCGGCGGGCCGGGTTTCGCTCACGGCGCACCCCTGCGCCCCCTTCTGCAGGTGCGGACGTTGCAGCAGCAGCGGCGGTGCTGGCGGTGCGTCCTCATAATTGCTTGTTTACCCGGCGGAGCGGGTGCAAGGATGAGCCCATGACCACGAGTCCTGTGCAGGTGCGCGAGCTGAAGAAGTCGTACGGCAGCTTCAGCGCTGTCGATGGCGTCACCTTCGACATCCAAGAGGGCGAAACGTTCGCCCTGCTGGGCCCCAACGGTGCGGGGAAAAGCACCACCATTGAAATCCTGGAGGGCTACCGGAACAGGACCGGCGGTGACGTCCGGATTCTGGGCACCGACCCGCAGCACGGCGGACTGGAGTGGAAAGCCAAGCTGGGCATAGTCCTGCAATCCACCGGCGAGAGCGGCAACGTCACCGTGCTGGAACAGCTGAATCATTTTGCCGGTTACTACCCACATCCCCGCAGCGTTGCCGAGGTGATCGAGGCCGTGGGCCTGGGCGCGAAGGCCAAAACCCGGATCAGCAAGCTCTCCGGCGGGCAGCGCCGGCGGGTGGACGTTGCGCTGGGCATCATTGGCCGGCCCAAATTATTGTTTCTGGATGAACCAACCACCGGTTTTGACCCGGAGGCCCGCCGCCAGTTTTGGGGCCTGGTCAACCAACTCAAGGACGAAGGCACCACCATCCTGCTCACCACCCACTACTTGGATGAGGCGGCAAGCCTCGCGGACCGTGCCGGGGTGATCATCGGCGGTAAATTGGTGGACATCGGGCCCATTGATGACATTGGCGGGCAGGAGGCAAAGGTGCCCCTCGTGCGGTGGCGGCAGGACGGCGTCGTCCGTGTTGAGCGGACCACAACGCCGGCCGCACTGGCCGCACGGCTTTATGTGGAGCAGGGCGGCGAGGTGCCGGGGCTGGAAATCACCCGGCCAAGCCTTGAGGACATTTATCTGGACATGGTCGGGAACCATTCAGCTTCCGCGCTCGACAATGGGGGCGCGGCATGAGGACCCTGCAGCTGGGCACGTCGCGCATCGGCTATGAACTGAAACTGTATTTCCGGCAAGGCGACTCCGTTTTCTTCACGTTCCTGTTCCCCATCCTGATGCTGTCGGTGTTTGCGGTGGCTTTCAGCACCAGCGGCAACATCGGGGCCGCCCCGGACGGCAGCGGCGGCATCACCTTTGCGGCGTTTTACGTTCCAGGTATGGTCGCTGCGGGCATGCTGCTCAGCGGGGTGCAAAACCTAGGCGTGGACATCGCTGGGGAAAAGGGCGATGGCACGCTCAAGCGCCTGGGCGGCACTCCGCTGCCGGTGTTCTCCTACTTCATGGGCAAGATCGGCATGGTGCTGGTCAGCTCGGTGTTGCAGGTGATCCTGCTGCTGCTCGTGGCCCGCTTCGCGTTCAATGTTTCACTGCCCACCGACCCCGGCAAGTGGCTGACGTTTGCGTGGGTGTTCCTGTTTGGCGTGATCACCAGCTGCGTCCTGGGCATCGCACTCTCGGCGCTGCCGCGGACCGGCAAGAGCGCCACTGCCGTGGTGATTCCGATCGTGTTGCTGCTGCAGTTCATCTCCGGGGTGTACCTGAACTTTGCGCAGCTGCCGGTATGGCTGCAAAACATTGCCAGCATCTTCCCGCTGAAATGGATGGCCCAGGGCATGCGCGCCGTGTTCCTGCCGGCGTCGTTTGAGGCGGCCGAGCCCGGTGGCGCATGGGATCTGGGGCTCGTGGCCCTGGTCATGGGCGTGTGGCTGGTGGTGGGCCTGGTCCTGTGCCGCATCACGTTCCGCTGGATCCGCAAGGACACCTGACACCCTGCACGGCGGTGCCGGGGCTGGTTCCTTCTTTGGCGGAAAGAGGCCTGCTAGTAGTAGACGGCCAGTGGGCCGCGCGGCCCGTCAATGACCTGCACGGGGGTGTCGAAGACCCTGCTCAGCACCTCATCGGTCATGATTTGCGCCGGCGTGCCGAACTCAATGACCTTGCCGTCCTTGACGGCACAAATGTGGTCGGCGTAATGGCCGGCAAAATTGATGTCGTGGAGCACGATCACCACGGTGCGGCCCAATTCCACGGCCGCCCGCTGCAGAAGCTGCATCATCTGCGCCGAATGCTTCATGTCCAGGTTGTTCAACGGCTCATCCAGCAGGACATAGTCGGTGTCCTGGGCCAGCACCATCGCCACGTACGCGCGCTGGCGCTGCCCGCCGGAAAGCTGGTCGAGGTATCTGCCTTCGAGCTCCTCGAGGTTCAGGAAGTCGATGGACCGGGAGATGATCTCCTCGTCGGCGGTCGTCAGCCTGCCCTTGGAGTGCGGAAAGCGGCCGAATCCGACGAGCTGGCGCACGGTGAGCCGGGCGACGAAATGGTTTTCCTGGCGCAGGATCGACACAATCTTGGCCAGGTCCTTCGAGGAACTGCTTGCCACGTCATACCCGGCGATCTCGATGGCACCAGAGTCAAGCCCCAACAGGCGCCCAATCATGGTCAGCAGCGTTGACTTCCCCGCCCCGTTGGGACCCACCATGGCGGTGATGCCGCCGACGGGAATCTGCAGGTCGACCGGGCCGATCGCAACGTCGCTGCTGTAATTCTTGTGGACTTGGGTGAGCGTGATCACAAGCGGCCCTTTCGGAGGATGAAGATGAGGAAAACAGTGCCGCCAACGGCCTCGATGATGATCGAGACCACGCCCTGGGCGTAGAAGACGTTCTTCATGATGAAGTACGCCCCGGACAGGACAACGAACCCGGTGAGCACGGCCACCGGGAACACGTAGCGGTGGTCGTGGGTGTCGGCCAGCTGATAGGCGAGGGTGGCGACTAAAAAGCCCAGGAAGGTCATGGGTCCCACCAGTGCGGTGGAAACCGCCATGAGGATTGAGACCAGGAAGAGCACCCGCATGGTCTCAAAGCGGTGGTTCAGCCCCAGGTTGATGCTGGTGTCCCGGCCAAGTGCGATCACGTTCAAGCGCTTGGCATTGAGCAGCAGCAACACCCCTGCACCGAGGGCGAGCGGTACAGCGACGGGCAGGTAGCTTGTGTCGGCGTTGGAGATCGAGCCGAAGAGGCGGGCCGTCAACACATCAAATTCGCTCGGCGTCAGCAGCCGCTGCATGAACGTTGACACTGCTCCCAGCCCGCCGCCGAGGACGATGCCAACGAGCAGCATGATCTGCAGATTGCCGTTCTTGCCGGACAGCAGCCAGCCGTAAAGCGCCATGGACAGGCCCACCATGAGGACGAGCTGCAGCACGAACTGCGTGACCCCCTGGATTGCCGTCACACCTGCCACCCCAAGGATGAACACGGCGGATGTTTGCACTGCAACGTAGAGCGATTCAAAACCCATGATGGAGGGGGTGATGATGCGGTTGTTGGTTGCCGTCTGGAAGCTGACTGTGGCGACTGCCTGGCAGAACGCCACGAGCAGCATGATGAGGATGTTGGTCGAGCGCATTTTGGAGATGAGCCAAAAACCTTTTGAGCCCGCGGGCATGGGGTTGTCCCAGACAATCAGGCCGATGCCGAAGCCCAGGGCGAGCACGATGAGGATGCCCAGCACAATCCAATAGCGCCTGCGCACGCGGCCGGCAGCCAGGGATCCCGACTGGCGTGAGGGGTTGTGCCGGGAGGCGGCCGTGGCGGCTGTCCGGGGTGCGGCTTTTGCGATTGTGGAGTCAAGCATTCCGACGCTGCCTCAGTAGAAGTCCGACAAAGACGACAGCGCCGACGACGCCCAGGATCAAGGACACGGGAATTTCGAAGGGCATGATGATGGTTCGTCCCACCAGGTCGCAGACAGTCACAATGGCAATGCCCAGCAGGCACACCCACGGCAGGTTGCTGCGCAGGTCGTCGCCGCGGAACATCGAAACAACATTCGGCACGATCAACCCCAGGAACGGCAGGTTCCCAACCACCACTGTGACAACGCCGGTGGCTATGGCAATGAGTCCGGTGCCGAGCAGCATGATCTGGTTGTAGTTCAAGCCAACATTGGTGGCAATTTCCTCACCCAGTCCGGCCACCGTAAAGCGGTCTGCGACAAGGAAGACCACAATGCCAACGATTGCCACAATCCACAGCAGCTCATACTGTCCGCGCAGGACCGAGGTGAAACTGCCGGCGAACCAGATGCCCAGGCTTTGGAGCATGTCTGTCTGCAGGGCAATAAACGTGGAAAACGCCCCGACCACGGAGCCCAGCATGATGCCCACGATCGGCACCGTCAGCGAGGCCTTGAGGGAAACCCGGCGCAGGAACAGGAAGAAGATGAAGGTGCCGATGAAGGCCGCTGTGACGGCACCGCCCATCTTCGCCATGAGGCTTGCACCGGGGAACAGGATCATGACCGCAAGGAGGCCGAGCCCGGCCCATTCGGTGGTGCCGGTGGTGGTCGGCTCGACAAAACGGTTCTGCGTGAGCAGCTGCATGACGAGGCCGCACATCGACATTGCTGCACCGGCGAGAACCAGGGCGATGGTGCGTGGAATGCGCGTGATGGCGAACATTTCCACGCCGTCGTCGCCGCCGAAAATGTCATAAACACCCGTGAACAGGGACAGGACCAGCAGCAAAGCCACTACTGCTGTCCCAATGAGCAGCTTCGGCTCAAAAAGCCTGCCCTTGGCTGGTGCGCGCGTGGTGGTCACCGTGCGGTGGTCCCTTCAATCTCTTAAGTGGAAATGCCAGTGGCAGACCCGGCCCGTACGGCCGCGTCTGCCACTGTGCTGTTACAACTGAATGGCTACTTACCTTCGAAAGCGTCAGCGATGCTGTTGAAGAACTTGGTGTATGTCTGAATGCTCTCGTTGGTGTAGGTGTCCGCCGGCATGTACACGATGTTGCCGTCCTTGACAGCCGGAACATTCTGCAGCGCCTCGGAGGAGGCGATCAGCTTGTTCGCTTCCTTGTATTCAGCGTCGGTGGATGAAACCGCAGCGTCGCGGTCCATGACCAGGATCCAGTCCGGGTTGGAGGCGGCGATGGCTTCGACGGAGATGTCATCACCCTTGTGGTCTGTGCTGGCATCCTCGACTTCCAGTGCCGGAGTCAGGCCCAGCATGTCGTAGATCGGGCCCAATGTGCGTCCGGTGCTGGGCGCGGAATAGTTGATGTTGCCGCCGGAGGTGATGACGGCCATGACCTTGTCTTTGGGGTCATAAGCCTTCTTGGCGCGGGCCACGGCTGCATCAAAGTCATCTGTGAGTTTCTTCGCTTCGGCCTGCTTCCCAAACACCTCACCCAGAACGCTGACCTGGCGCTTGAGTTCACTGTCAAACGGTTCACCGTCCCGGGGATCCAGCTCAAGCACAGCCGCATCGGGGGCCAGCTCGACGAGGTCGTCGTGGTACTGGGTGAAGCGCTGTCCGTTGACGATCACGTCAGGAGCCGCGGCGACAACAGCTTCGAGGTTCGGTTCGTTGTGGCTGCCCAGATCGACGATGGACTCGTCGGTCTTGTAGGGGTTGGTCGTCGGCATGAGTGCAACTGCGCCTGCCGTGAGCTCCACACCCCAGTCCGACAAGGTCTGGAAGGTCCTGTTGTCGGTCGCGACCACCGATTTCAGCGGGGTCGAGAGAGTATGCGATCCATTGTTATCTTCAACCGTGACGGTGGCCGCCGGCTCGCCGCTGGAGTCGGTGGCAGCGGGAGCTTGTGCACCACAGGCCGTCAGGCTGATGGCGGCAGCGCCAATGAGTGCAACAAAGCGAAGCTTCAGGGAGGGCATGTTTTCCTTCGTGTTTGTGCGGCCGTGGACCGGCCGTGCAACTGAACAGGTTCTAAAACTTAGCTTAGCCTAACCTAAGTTCCAAACGCTCTCCAGTCACTGTTGCCTCGCTCACACTGAGCCGCAAGCGCCATTTGGCGCAGGCACCGCCTTCGAAGTTAGTACACACTAAGTCAATTACGCAACTTTCTAATAACGTAATTTATGGTCACGTAATTGACTTGTCCGCCCACGCCGGGAAGGCAGGGATCCGGAGGATAGGGTTAACACATGGCCCACGATGCGATTTCCCCCCTGCTCACAGTTGAAGGCTGGGAACTTTTGTCATCCCTTGGCCCCTACCGCGAAGCAGATTCCCTGAAATTGAACGAATCGCTGCGCAAGGCGGGCCACTCCCCGGAATTGGTTGCCGCAGCGTTGACCCAGGCCAGGCTGCGTGCCAAGGCGGAGGCCAAGTTTGGCGAGTTCGCCCATCAAATGCTGTTCACCCAGGCAGGGCTGGAACAAGCCACCCGGCTGAGCATTGCCGCCCTGCATGCCCAAAGATTTACGACGGCGGGAATCACGTCCGTGGCGGACCTTGGCTGCGGGCTGGGCGCCGATTCCCTGGCGATGGCCAGCCTTGACATCAACGTCACCGCGGTGGAGCTCGATGAAGTCACCGCCGCGTGCACCACGGTGAACCTCATGCCCTTCCCGCACGCCACGGTGGTGTGCGCGAAAGCGGAGGACGTGGACCTCGACGGCATTGGCGGCGTGTGGCTTGATCCGGCCAGGCGCACCACAAGCACCTCCGGAACTACCAGGCTTTTTGACCCCGAAGCCTTCTCCCCGCCGCTGTCATTTGTGGAGCAGCTGGCAGACAAGGGACTGGCCGTGGGGGTAAAAATGGGTCCAGGCATCCCCCACGACGCCGTCCCCGATACGGCGGAGGCCCAATGGATCTCCGTCAATGGCGATGTGGTTGAGGCGGGTCTGTATTTCAACCAGTTGGCCCGCCCGGGTGTGCGCAGGTCCGCCCTGGTGATTGGCAGGCACGGCAGCGCGGAGCTGACAAGCGCCGAAAAATACCAGCCGCTGAAACAAAACGCGGAACTTGGGCCCGTCAGCGGCTACCTCTATGAACCGGACGGTGCCGTCATCCGGGCCGGGCTTGTGGCCGACCTGGCCAGGAGCATGGGTGCGCATCTCCTCGACGAGCACATCGCATACCTGTGCTCCGAGGCGCCCATCGACACCCCGTTTGCCCGCCGCTACAAGGTCCTTGAGGTCAAGCCATTCAACGTCAAGGCCCTGAAAAGCTGGGTGAAGGCCAACCGGATCGGTGTGCTGGAGATCAAGAAGCGCGGCGTCTCCGTCACGCCCGAGGAACTGCGCCGCCAACTGCTCACTGGTTCGGGCAAGGGCCCCAACAAGGCCACGCTGGTGCTGACGAGAATTGGCGACGACCGGGTCGCCGTCGTGGTTGAACCCCATGGCCCGGTGGACGCCCCGCGCGCCCTCTGACTGGGATTTGAGGGAGCGGCCCGGGGCGTGGCTGGGCCCACACGCCCGAGGGACCCGCCACGAGCTTGCGAGCGGTGGGAGCGTGGCTGGGCCCACACGCCCGAGGGACCCGCCACGAGCTTGCGAGCGGCGGGAGGGCGTGGGGACTATTGCCGGGAGAACTCTGAGGCTTCGCGCACCAGTTCGGGGCTGGGCCGCACTCCCGTGTACAGCACGAACTGCTCCTCGGCCTGGATGGCAATGACCTCGGCACCCGAGATGACCTGCTTCCCGGCTGCACGGGCAGCCTTGACCAGCGGGGTTTCAGCGGGAAGCGCGACGACGTCGAACACCACGTGGGCTTCCGCCACCAGGTCGTCGGTGAAGGACTGCACCGATGCGTCGGCACCCGCCATGCCCAACGGCGTGACGTTGATGAGCATCCCGGCGCCGCCGGTGTTGGCGGAGTTGTCGCTGTTGGCAGGGTTGCCGTCGGCGGAAGCGCCGCCCACCTCGGGCAGCCAGGCGAAGCCGTACAGCGCGGCAAGGGCCCGGCCCCGCTCTTCGTTGCGGGCCACAATCGTGACTTGGGCGAATTCGGCGTCGTGCAATGCTGCGGCAACCGCCTTGGCCATGCCGCCGGAGCCCCGCAGGAAAACAGTGGTGGCCGGGTCAATGGTGTTTGCGGCCAACAGTCGGGCGATGGCCAGGTAGTCGGTGTTGTAGGCGGTGAGCACGCCGTCGTTGTTGACGATGGTGTTGACGGAATCGATGGCCGTGGCGGAGGCATCCATGGCGTCGACCATGCCGATGACCTCTTCCTTGTACGGCATGGACACCGCGGCGCCGCGAATGCCCAGGCCGCGGATGCCGGCAACAGCCTGCGCCAGGTCAACGGGCGCGAAGGCCTTGTAAATGAAGTTCAGGCCCAACGCGTCGTAGAGGTAGTTGTGAAAGCGGGTGCCGATGTTGCTTGGCCGCGCTGCGAGGGAAATGCACAAGGTCATGTCTTTGTTCAGGATCGGCATGCATCCATTGTGCCTGAGATCCTGAACTACAATCAGAATGCAGCCGGCACCTTGCCGCAGTACTGCCATCATTCCAGCACTGCCAAGGAGGCGCCCCAGTGAAGATCGATTTCGCGAAATCCGAGCAATCCACACTGGGTTTGGAGTGGGAAATTGCGCTCGTTGACAGGGATTCGGGCGAATTGGATGCCCGGGCGGATGCTGTCTTCGAGAACATCACCGCAGCGCACCCGGAAGTCATGAACGACGGCGAGCATCCCCACATCAAGGGCGAGATGCTGCAAAACACCGTGGAGTTGGTCACAGGCGTCTGCCGCACCGTGTCCGAGGGGACCGAGGATTTGCGCCGCAACCTGAACGTGCTCCGGGATGCTTCGGCGCCGCTGGGCCTTGATCTGCTCAGCGCCGGTTCGCACCCCTTCAGCAACCCGCGCACGCAGGCGGTCACCGACAAGGAACGCTATTCCAAGCTTGTCGACAGGACCCAGTGGTGGGGCAGCCAGATGCTCATTTACGGCGTCCATGTCCATGTCGGCCTGGACCATGTTTCCAAGGCCATGCCGGTCCTTGACGGGCTGGTCAACCACTTCCCGCATTTCCAGGCGCTCTCCGCCTCCTCACCGTATTGGAACGGCGAGGACACCGGCTACGCTTCGCAGCGCGCACTCATGTTCCAGCAGCTGCCCACGGCGGGCCTGCCGTTCCAGTTCCCCGATTGGGCTGCCTACGAGTCCTATGTGCAGGACATGTTCACCACCGGTGTGATCGACGCACCCAATGAGATCCGGTGGGACATCCGGCCCGTGGCTGGCCTGGGCACCATTGAAATGCGTATCTGCGACGGCATGTCCACGCTGGCGGAAATCGGCGCCGTTGCTGCCCTGACTCAGTGTTTGGTCCAAGACTTTTCTGACACCCTTGACGACGGCGGCACCATCCCCACCATGCCCCCGTGGCACATCCAGGAAAACAAGTGGCGCGCGGCCAGATACGGCATGGACGCCATCATCATCCTCGATGCCGCAGGCAAGGAACAACTCGTCACCGAGCACTTGGTGGAACTGTTGAACAAGCTGGAACCCGTAGCCGCCAAGCTAGGCTGTGCCGACGAACTCGCAAGTGTGGAGAACATCATTGCCACGGGCGCTAGCTACCAGCGCCAGCGCCGAGTCGCTGCCGCCCACCAGGGTGAGCTGCGCGCCGTCGTGCGTGAACTCGTGGCAGAGATGGCCAGCAACTAGGCCCTTTACCCTCCCAAAGTACAGCCGGTCGGGTCCCTATTCGGGCAGGATCACCAATTCCAAGTAGTCACGCAGACAACCGGCCATGTCGATGCGCTCCGGGGCCATCATCCACTGGGTTTGAATGCCGTCCCACAGTGCGATCAAGCTTGCCGCGGCACGCTCGGGGTCGACGCCAGGGCGCAGCCGGCCTTCATTGGCGAGCGCTGAGAACGCCCTCAGGTAGCTGCTGCGCAACCTTTCAAAACGTTCGGTGAAGAAATCCAGCCCGGGGTGATTGTCAGTGATCGATTCCGCGCACAAAACCGCGTAGAGCTCAATGACTCCGGGCACCGTTTCATTGAATCGTGCCTGGCGGACCACGGCATCCACCAATGATTCCTCCGGGTCCCGGGGCTGCCCGCCTCCCGTCACGCTGTCACGCCAATTCAGCACAGCCAACAGCAGATCACTCTTGGACGGGAAATAGTGCAGCAGGCTTGTCTGACTCATTCCCACCTTGTCGGCCACGTCCTGCAGCGATCCGCCCCGGTAGCCTCGTGCCGCAAAAACCTCGTGGGCGGCGGTCACAATGCTCTCCCGACGCTGCTTGGATTTGGCATAAGGACCGCGTTTGGCGGACGGGGCGGTTGGCGTGGTGGTCATGGAATGTCAGCTTAGTCCACATTCCCCAGTAACATAATTGAAATTCGAGTAGTCACTCGATAAATTTATTGAAATTCGAGTCAACACTCGAGATTTGTGGTAAATTTTCTCCCGTCCCCAAAAAAAGGCGCTCCGGACCCGACGGCATTAGATTCACCCAGAGGGCTTACCAGGCCCACACAACGAAGTGAGAGAGCAGGCTATGCCCCCCATAACACGAAGGCAGCTGCTGCAAGGCGGCCTTGGCACAGCCGCGCTTGGGCTGTTGTCCGGTTGCGCCACGCCGGGAACCCGGTCCGTGAACGCAGCCCCCACCATTGCCTCGGCCTCCGGCCAAAAGATCACCCTTGAATACTGGTCCTGGCTCAAGAACCTGCAGCCGGTGGCGGACATCTGGAATGCCGCCAACCCCAATGTGCAGGTCAAGACGGTATGGATCCCCGGCGGCAACCAGGGCGGCTACCCGAAGCTGTACTCTGCGCTGGCAGCCGGGGGCGGGCCCGACCTGGCCCATGTGGAGTACGGAGTCATCCCTTCCTTCATGATGGTGAACGGCCTGGTGGACCTCAACCGCTACGGTTCAGATGAGTTCGCCAACCGCTATGACAAGACCTTGTGGAACCAGACCAGCTACGCAGGCGGCGTCTACGGCATCCCCCAGGATTCGGGGCCCATGGCGACGTTCTACCAACCCGCTGTCCTGGACAAGGTAGGTGCCACGGCCCCAGCCACTTGGGATGAGTGGGCCGGGGTGGCCGCGGAGCTCCGCAAAGCCAAGACCTACATGGACTGCTTCCCGCTCGCAGAAGCCGGCTTCTTCACAGCCCTGGCCACACAGGCGGGTGCCCAGTGGTTCCGGGCCGACGAGGACGGCTGGGTCATCAACATGACCGACGACGCAACCCTGAAGGTCGCCCGGTTCTTCGACAAGGCCATCGACCAGGACCTTGTCCAGACCGACTTTGGCGCGTATTCGCCGGGCTGGTTTGCGGCCGCAGGCAAGGGAGAGATCGCCTCATTGACCTCGGCCAGCTGGGGTGACGCCCTCGTCCAGGGCATCAGCGGCGGTGCCGGCCAGTGGAAGGTGGCTGCCATGCCCCGTTGGGATTCGGCCGGCTTTGGTTCCAGCTACCTGGGCGGCTCCGCCGTGTCCGTCCTGGCCAACAGCAAGCACCCGCGCGAATCCCTGGAATTCGCGGCTTGGCTGACCTCCACCCAGCAAGGCATCGACGCCGAAATCGAGCACTGCGGCATCGGCTGGTCCCCCGTCCCGGACGTTATTGGCACCACGCGCCAACAGCCTTCGGACTTCTTCAGCGGCCAAAACTACAACCAGGACGTCTTCGCCCCGGCGGCGCTGGAGCAAAATACCCAGTGGTCCTGGTGGCCCTCACAACAGCAGTCATTCAACATCCTCAGCGACGGATTCCGGCTCAAATCATCAGGAACCAGCCTCGTGGATTCAGTGGCTGACGCGGAACAGAAAATCATGACCGTCTTCAAGAACAGCGGCCTGAGCATCAGGAAGGAATCGGCATGACCACCACTCCCCCAAGGACCGAGCCGGCCGGCGCAACAGCCGGCGGCCGGGCACCGAGCCGTCCCGGACGTGCCCCCTCCCCCAGCCGGCGGAACAGCGGAGGGCGGGCATCCGCCGTCGGACGCGCCCCCTGGCTGCTGCTGGCGCCGTTCCTTGCCCTCTTTGTCCTGACATTCATCCTGCCCATCCTTGCTGCCGTGCTCTCCAGCTTCACCAAGGTCACGCGTGGCGGCCTGTTTGGCGAGGCCGGCATTACGAGCACCTTTGCCGGATTGTCCAACTACGCCCAGGCACTGGCCGATGGAAACTTCATCGCTTCCATGGGCCGGATGCTCCTTTTTGGGGTGGTCCAGGTCCCGGTCATGATCATCATGGCGACCATTTTGGCGCTGCTGCTGGAATCTGCCTCGGCACGGTGGCCCGGCTTCTTCCGGGCAGCCTTTTTCCTGCCCTACGGTGTGCCCGGGGTGATCGCCACGATCCTCTGGTCCTTCATGTATGTGCCCGGTTTGAGTCCCTTGATCGATATTGCCGGCTGGTTCGGCCTGTCCCCCGATTTCCTGGGGCCGAACACCGTGTTGTGGTCGATCGCCAACATTGTCACGTGGAGCTACACCGGCTACAACATGCTCATCATCATCGCGCAGCTCAAGGCCATACCCACCGAGGTGTATGAGGCTGCCAAAATGGACGGCGCATCCCCGGTCCGGGTGGCGCTGTCCATCCAGCTGCCCCTGATCAAGCCGGCCCTGGTGCTGACCACCATCTTCTCCATCATCGGCACCCTGCAATTGTTCGCCGAGCCGCAGGTCCTCAAAACAGTGTCCCCGGCGATTGACAGCCAGTACACGCCAAACCTGAGCGCCTACACCACAGCCTTTGCGTACAACGACTACAACGTGGCCGCCGCCCAGGCCGTGCTCATCGCCTTGGTTGCTTTTGCGCTCTCCTTCGCTTTCCTGGCGTTCACGAATAGGAAGTCATCATGACAGCACAGCTGACCAACACGCCCCTGAAGCCCGTGGCACGGACAAAAGCACGGACGAAGGCACCGGGCCGCAACAAGGGCACCACCATCCTTGTCACCGGCATTCTCGTGGTGGCTGCCCTGTACTTTCTGGCACCCGTTTACTGGGTAGTGGTCGCATCAACCAAATCCACCGCGGATTTGTTCGCCACCAACGGCTTTGCCTTCGCCGCCGAATTCAACCTGTGGAACAACCTGTCCCAGGTGCTCAGCTACGACGGCGGCATCTTCGTCCGCTGGTTCGGCAACTCGGTGCTCTATGCCGGCATCGGCGCCGTGCTGGCCACCTACATTGCCGCGGCCGGCGGTTACGCCCTGGCCAAATACCAGTTCAAAGGCAACAACCTGGTCTTCGGCATCATCTTGGGCGGCGTGCTAGTGCCCGGCACGGCCACGGCCTTGCCTCTGTTCCTGCTCTTCAGCCAGATGGGGTTGGCCAACACCTATTGGAGCGTCCTGCTGCCGTCGATGGTCTCCCCATTTGGGCTGTTCCTGTGCCGCATCTACGCTCAGGCCACTGTTGATCCCGCCCTGCTCGAAGCGGCCCGCCTCGATGGTGCCGGCGAGATCCGGATCTTCCACACTGTGGGGCTGCGCATGCTCACCCCGGCGCTGGTCACCGTGTTCCTGTTCCAGCTGGTGGGCGTCTGGAACAACTATTTCCTGCCGCTGGTCATGCTCTCCGACACCAAGCTGTACCCCATTACGCTGGGATTGAACAACTGGCTGACCCAGGTCAACCGCCTGCCCGAGTTCTACCAGCTCACCACCGGCGGCGTGCTCCTGTCCATCATTCCCCTCGCCATCGCAATGGTCGTGCTGCAGCGCTTCTGGCGCGGCGGCCTTACAGAAGGATCCGTAAAATAGTGACCCCCGCAGACGTTTCGTACATCACCGACCAGGGCCCCGGCTCCGGCCTGCGTGTGCCGGCCCGTTCCTGGCTGAATTCCGACGCCCCCTCGCTCTCACTGAACGGGGACTGGCGCTTTCGGCTCCTTCCGGCCGCCCCCGGAACCCCGGGCGCCGGATCCGTGCTGCCCGACGGGGAATCCGTGGAAGGTGTGGCTGCCGAATCCTTCGACGACTCCGCCTGGGACACCCTGCCCGTCCCGTCCCACTGGGTGCTGCATGGAGAGGGTAAATATGGCCGCCCGATCTACACCAACGTGCAATACCCCTTCCCCGTCGATCCGCCCTTCGTCCCCGACGCCAACCCCACCGGTGACTACCGCCGCAGCTTTGACGTTCCCGACGCCTGGTTTGAAGGTACGACGGCGGCACTCACCCTGCGCTTTGACGGCGTCGAATCGCGTTACAAGGTGTGGGTGAACGGGCAGGAAATCGGAGTGGGCTCGGGCAGCCGGCTCGCGCAGGAATTCGATGTCGCCGGGGTGCTGCGCCCCGGCGCCAACGTCCTTGTGGTCCGGGTGCACCAGTGGTCAGCCGCCAGCTATCTGGAGGACCAGGACCAGTGGTGGCTGCCGGGCATCTTCCGCGATGTGACGCTGCAGGCCCGCCCCGCCGGCGGCATCAACGACGTCTGGCTGCGCACCGGCTGGGCCGCCGCCGGCACCGGGACCGGAGCGGAAAAAGGCACAGGATCCGGCAGCATCGATCCGGAAATCACCGCCGACGCAGCGGCGTTCCCGGTGACCCTGGCCGTGCCGGAGTTGGGCATCAATGTCATCTGGAACTCCGCCGCCGAGGTGGCCCCGGTGACCGTGGACAACGTGGAGCCCTGGTCAGCCGAGCTCCCCCGACTCTACGAAGCAACGGTGTCCAGCGCATCGGAGAGCATCTCCCTGCGCCTGGGTTTCCGCACGGTGGAGATCGTGGGCGACCAGTTCCTGGTCAACGGCCGCCGCGTGGTGTTCCACGGCGTGAACCGCCATGAGACCCACCCCGATCGCGGCCGGGTCTTTGACGAAGCCGACGCCCGCGAGGACCTGGCCCTCATGAAGCGCTTCAACGTCAATGCCATCCGCACCAGCCACTACCCGCCGCACCCGCGCCTGCTGGACCTGGCCGACGAGATGGGCTTCTGGGTCATCCTGGAATGCGATCTGGAAACCCATGGATTCCACCGGCAGGGCTGGGTGGACAACCCCAGCGACGTCCCCGCCTGGCGCGACGCCTTCGTTGACCGGATGGAACGGACGGTCGAGCGGGACAAGAATCACCCCTCCATCGTCATGTGGTCCCTGGGCAACGAGTCCGGCACGGGCGCCAACCTGGCCGCCATGGCAGCTTGGACCCACGCCCGGGACGCCTCCCGCCCCGTCCATTACGAGGGTGACTACACCGGCGCCTACACGGACGTGTACTCCCGCATGTATTCCTCCATCCCGGAGACGGATTCGATCGGGCGCAACGATTCCCATGCGCTGCTTCTGGGCTGCGATGCGGCCGAATCGGCCCGCCAGCGCACGCGGCCGTTCATCCTGTGCGAGTATGTCCACGCCATGGGAAACGGTCCCGGCGCCATGGACCAGTACGAGGATTTGGTGGATAAATATCCGCGCCTGCATGGTGGTTTTGTGTGGGAGTGGCGCGACCACGGCATCCGCACGAGCACCGCGGACGGCACGGAGTTCTTTGCCTACGGCGGCGACTTTGATGAGGTGGTCCACGATTCCAACTTCGTCATGGACGGCATGGTCCTCTCCGATTCCACCCCCACGCCCGGCTTATACGAATACAAGCAGATCGTCTCCCCCATCCGGCTGTCACTGACCCTGGATGCCGACGGCAAGCCGACCCTTGCGGCAGCCAACCTGCGGCACACGGCTGACGCGTCCGACGTCGTGCTTCGCTGGCGGGTGGAGCACAATGGCAGCCATGCCGCCTCGGGCGAGCTGGCTCTCGACGGCGAAAGCGGGCCGCTGCAGGCCGGCGAATCCGCCACCTTCACGCTGCCGCCCATCGCTGCGGCGGCGGACGGCGAAACGTGGCTGTCGGTGGTGGCCGTGCTGCGCGACGCCACCGGGTGGGCTCTTGCCGGGCACGCGCTGGCCGAAACGCAGCTCGATCTCTCGGCACCGCAATCGGCACCGCGCGCACCCCGCCCGGCTGCACCCGTCAGTGGCGCCGCCCCCGTTGAGCTTGGCCCTGCCAGGTTCGACGCCGGAGTACTCGTTTCGCTGGCAGGCCTGGCCGTGTCCGGTCCCCGGCTCGAGCTGTGGCGGGCACCCACAGACAATGACAAGGGCGCGGGGTTCGGCAGTTACGGTCCGGAAGATCCGTGGCTCAACAGCGGCCGGGGCGTGCCGGCGCCGTCGTCCGAGTCCGTGTGGAAACAGGCCGGGCTGGACCGGCTGACCTGCCGGGTTGAGGACGTTGCCGCACTGCCGAACGGTCTGCGGGTGCGCACCCGCTATGCCGCCGCCGACAACGGGGACAACGTTGCGGTGGAGGAAACCTGGCAGTTGGCCGGCGAGGTGCTGTGGCTGCGCCTCGACATCACGCCCAGCGCCGGCTGGGATCTGGTGTTCCCCCGGATCGGCGTGCGCCTGGACCTGCCCACGGACGTTGACGGTGCCTCGTGGTTTGGTGCCGGCCCGCGGGAATCCTACCCGGACAGCATGCAGGCGTCCGTTGTGGGACGGCACAGCGGCTCCCTTGATGAACTCAATGTTCCTTACGCCCGGCCGCAGGAAACCGGGCACCGCAGCGAACTGCGCGAGCTGGAGCTCTCCCGCGGAGGGGCTCCGTGGCTTCGCATCGAGGCCGATCCGGATGCGTTGGGACGGCGCCCGGGCTTCTCACTGGCGCGGCACACGGCGCAGGAAGTTGCTGTCGCCGGCCACCCGCACGAGCTGCCGGCCGCAAGCCGCAGCTACCTGTATCTTGACGCCGCACAGCATGGCCTGGGGTCGCGTGCCTGCGGGCCGGATGTGTGGCCGGACTTTGCCCTGCGTCCGGAAGCGAGGACCCTGGTGCTGAGAATCGCCGCCCTCTAACCCAAACGCTCGCTCAGCTTTGGGGCTTTAAGCCGATACGCTCTCTCAGCTGTGGCTGATTTTTCGGCAACGCTCCCGCAGCACAATGTGGGAACGTTGCCGAAAACTGCCCCACAGGGGCGAGGGCGTCTCGTTGGGTGGGGCGGTTCTTGGAAAATTCTTAGATCGTGTGCGGGACAGTGGAAGCATGCCTTTCCGCTCCGCCTCTGAGAGTTCAGCCATGAATCCTGCCCGCACCACACCGCACGACGCCGGGCCGGCCCGCCGCACGCGCTTGGCGGTGCTGCCGCAGCCTGCATTTTGGGGGTTGTGGGTGGCAGTCTTGTCTGTCGCGGTGCTGGCCCTCGGATTCTACGCGGTTGGCACACCCGACTTCAGTGCTGGCGAGTTCACCGTTGATCAGGAATTGAGCCGCAACCATGCAGGCATTTTGACGGTTCTGGCCATGGTCCTGAACACAGTATTTTCACCGCTGGGCGGTCTTGTCCTGATTGCCGTGGTCTGCCTGTTCCTGCTCTTTGTGAGCCGCTCGCCCATCAACGCCTTCGCCTTTGGCGGAGTGGCGGCTGCCGGTTGGCTTTCAAGCCAGTTCTTCAAGGCCGTCGTTGAGCGCCAGCGCCCCAACCCTGTGCTGCTCGTTGACCCGCTTGCCCCGGAGACGGGCTCAAACAGCTTCCCCAGCGGCCATGTTGCGCTTGCGGTTGGTCTGGCCTGGGCCTTTTGGTTCCTGCTGAGAAACGGGCGGTGGGCGCGGCTTGCCGCACTGCTTGCCGTGGCTGTGCCCGTTGTGGTGGCCTGGTCAAGGCTTTATGTTGGTGTGCACTACCCCAGCGACGTCGTCGCGTCGTTCCTGGCTGCGAGCGCTGCCGTCTTCTTGTTCGCAGCTTTGTGGAACAGGTTTCAAGGGCATGTCCTGCCGCGCATACCGCTGCTTGGCCGGTGGGGGCCAGTCACCACGTCCCCAGCCACTGAGCACCCTGTCACTGAGCCACGTGCCACTGGGCACCGTGGCATTGCACACCCTGCCGTTGACCGTGGCACTGACGGGTCTAGTGTTAACTCAGGCCCGTCCACTGCTGCCGCCAACCCGAATTCCTGATCGAGGCACCGTTTTGCTGCACTTGCTCGTTCCTTCACTGCAAGGTCTCGTCACCGTCCACGGCGTTGCCGTTGGAACCGTGGTTCCCGCACGCACCCAGGCCGCGGGCCTGTTCTCTGTTATTGACCCGGCCGCCCTCCTGAGCGGTCTGGGGCCTGCAACCCTCGCCGTCGTGGCCTTGATCGTGTTCATTGAATCCGGGCTCTTGTTTCCCTTCCTCCCCGGGGATTCGCTCCTCTTCACTGCGGGGCTTTTGCACCAGCAGCTCAATCTCCCCCTTCCGGTGCTGATCGGCGTCGTGGTGCTGGCCGCCATTGCCGGCGACCAGGTGGGCTACCTGCTGGGGCGCAAATTCGGCCGCCGCTGGTTCAAGGACGACGCCCGCATTCTCAAGACCAAATACCTGCACGAGACGGAGGAGTTCTTCGCCAAGCGCGGCGGCTGGGCCATTGTGCTGGCCCGTTTCGTCCCCGTGGTCCGCACCTACGCGCCGCTGGTGGCCGGGGTGGCGAACTACAACTACAAGAAGTTCACGCTGTGGAACATTGCCGGTGCCGTTGGTTGGGCTGGATCCATCGTCATGCTGGGAACATGGCTTGGGCACTACGAAATCATCGCCAAAAACATCGACATCATCGCGATCCTCCTGGTCCTGGCATCAGTGATTCCCGGCTTGTTCAGCCTCTTGCACAAGCGCCGCGCGGCCAAGGCATCGGTGCACGACGGGGCCGCTGTCCCGTCCGCGTCACCGTCCGTGTCACCGTCCACGACCAAGTCCGCTGCCGACAAACAGGGCCGCACAGGGGACAACCCCGCGGGGGAGAATCCGGCGGGGGACAATAGGGAGCATGCACAACCTTGAACGGCCGCGGCTCCTGCTGGTTGAAGACGATCCCGTCCTGGGGCCGCTGATCGCGGAGCTTTTGGCCGCGGACTATAACGTCCAGCTTGCGGCCGACGGCCAATCCGGGCTGCACCTTGGGCTCACCGCCAGGTGGGAGGCAATGGTCATTGACCGCGGGCTGCCGGTCATGGACGGACTGGAATTGGTGATGGCGCTGCGCCGCAAGGGAGTCACCACCCCGGCCATTATTCTCACCGCGTTGGGCAGCACGGCTGAAAAGATTGCCGGGCTCGACGCCGGAGCGAACGACTACATGACCAAGCCCTTTGACGCGGGGGAGCTCAGGGCAAGGCTGCGCGCCATGACCCGCGTCGTTGCACCTGCCCCGGCACAGCTGAGTGTGGGCGACTGGCTTTTTGACCCCGGCAACCGTTCCGTGCAGTCAAGCTATGGCCACCATGTTGGGCTCACTGCCAAGGAAAGCGAACTCCTGGCCCTGCTCGCCACCGAACCTGACCGCGTGTTCACCCGCCAGGAACTGCTGCAGGGCCTGTTCCACCCCGACGATTCACCCAGCGTCATCGACACCTACATCCACTACCTGCGTAAAAAGCCGTCCAAAAGCGTGATCCGCACAGTGCACGGCATCGGCTACCAGATTGGCGACGGCGCATGAAACTTCCACATTCCATGGCCACGTTCACGGCAACGCGGCCCTCAGGCGCCGACACTCCCCAGCTGCGCCGCGCCGCCCTCACGGTGGGGCTGCGGATTGCCGTGGCCATCGCCCTGATGGTGGTGGCTGTCATCATCGCAGCCTCCCTCTACTTGCTCTACCTGTCCCACCACCCGGATGTGGCAGCCGCGGACACCTCCGCCCGCGTCTACGTTGAATCCAATGACATGATCAAGGCCATGGTTGTGGCCGGCCTCGCCGGAATTCTTGCGGCCGGGGCCATCGGCTGGCTCAGTGCCCGCAGCGCCATCCGCCCGTTGGGCAGGGCCCTGGAATTGCAGCGCCGCTTCGTTCAGGACGCCAGCCACGAGCTGCGCACGCCGCTGACGATCCTGGACTCCAGGGTGCAGCTTGCCGAACAAAAGGTGGAACCGGGCAGCGATGCGGCCCGGCTGCTCGGCCAGATCCGCCAGGACACGACCGCACTGTCGGCCACGGTGCAGGAACTCCTCCTGGCAGCCACCGGGGAAGCGGATCCAGCCGCCGAACCGCTGGGCGTCGGCGCCGTGGTGGATCAGGTGACCGCAGGGTTGCAGACCCTTGCTGCTTCGCGGGGAATCCAGCTTCAATCCACGCGTGAAGGCACCCCACAGGTCCGCATCCAGGCCAACAGTTTGCGCCGGGCCGTTCTCGGATTGCTGGACAATGCGCTCAACCACACACCCGAGGGCGGGCGTGTCACAGTCGCCACCATGCGCAACGGGCGAAGGGTGCTGATCACTGTCAGCGACACCGGAAGCGGCATCGTGGGCATCGACCCGGCCAGGGTGTTTGACCGTTTCGCCCACACCACCATGCCGTCCGCCGGCGGCCGCCGCAGCCACGGCCTGGGCTTGGCGCGCGTCCGTGAGATTGCGGTGTCTGCCGGGGGCAGCATAGAGATAGCGGCCACGGGCCCCGCCGGCACCACGATGGTGCTCACGCTGCCCGCCTCCCCCTAAAATAAGCGCTCCCGCAGCTGGCGAAGGGGCCCGAAGAGCGCCCCATCCGGGCAGCAGGGCGATCGGGCGGTTGTGGGAATCCAGCCGATGCTGCGAGCGCGTCTGTTCACCGGGCGTTCACTCGCGTCCGCTAGCCTCGCAGCTGATCATTTACGGCGGGCGAAAGGCCACAAACCCATGAGCACTCTTGCGGGCCTGTCCCGCAGGCTGGGCACCTTCGACGCCGTCGCCATCGGTCTGGGCTCCATGATCGGCGCAGGAGTTTTCGCCGCATTCACCCCGGCGGCGCAGGCAGCCGGCTCGGGCCTGCTCGTTGGGCTGGCCGTCGCCGCGTTCGTGGCCTACTGCAATGCCAGCTCCACCGCCCAGCTCGCCGCGGCCTACCCCACCTCCGGCGGCGCGTACGTTTACGGGCGCGAGCGGCTGGGACCGTGGCCCGGCTTCCTGGCCGGCTGGGGATTCGTGATCGGCAAGACGGCCAGCAGCGCCGCCATGGCCATGACCTTTGCCGCCTACGCCGCACCTCCCGGGTGGGAGCGGCCGGTGGCGATTGCCGCCGTCGTGCTTCTCGTGGCCGTGAATTACCGGGGCATCAGCCGGACCGCAGCCCTGGCCCGGATCATCGTGGCGGCCGTCCTGGCGGCGCTGGCCCTGGCCGTGGCTGCCGCGTGGGCGGGCACTCCCGGGGCCGGAACGGACATGTTTCCGGGCGGCGGGCTGCTCTCGCACGGCTGGTACGGGATCCTGCAGTCGGCCGGGCTGCTGTTCTTTGCCTTCGCCGGGTACGCCCGGATCGCCACGCTTGGTGAGGAGGTCAAGGATCCCCGCCGCACCATCCCGCGCGCCATCCTCATTGCCCTGGCCATCGCGGCCGCCGTGTATGCCGGTGTGGCCTTGACGCTGCTTGCGGTTTTGGGGCCCGACGGCGTTGCCTCCACCGCGGCGCCGCTCGCCGATGCGGTGGCTGCCGGGACGTGGAGTTGGGCTGCCCCGGTGGTCCGGGTTGCCGCAGCCCTGGCGTCCCTGGGTGCGCTGCTGGCCTTGATTGCCGGGCTGGGCAGGACGTCGCTGGCCATGGCGCGGGAGGACGACTTCCCCCGCTGGTTTGCCGCCATCCATCCCAAGTTCCAGGTGCCCCACCGGGCCGAACTCGTCCTGGGTGGGGTGATCTGTGTGATCATTGCCTTCGCGGACCTGCGCGGCGCCATTGGTTTCTCATCTTTTGGCGTCCTGGTTTACTACCTTGTGGCGAACGTTGCCGCGTTCACCCAGCCGGCAATCGATCGCCGCCACCCTAAGTATCTGCAGCTGGTGGGCGCGGCGGCGTGCGTGGCGCTGGTGGCCACCCTGCCGCTGGAGGCGGTGCTGGCCGGGCTGGTGATGTTCGCGGTGGGGATCGTTTACCGTGCGGCCAGGCTCCGCCGTCGGACTTCCCACAGCTAATTTGCCCCGGAAGAGAGCGAGCGTTTCCTCAAAACACCCCGGATGTGCGCGAGCGTCGGTGTGGGGCTAGAGGCTGATGCTTGTCACGGGCATCGAGGAGTCGGGGGCGAACGCCAGGTCACTGGGTGCGACGCCGTTCATCACCAGTTGCGCCCCGAGGGCCGCAACCATGGCACCGTTGTCGGTGCACAGCGACATTTTGGGCACCAGCAGGGCGATCCCGGCCGCCGCGCAGCGCTGCTGCGCCAGCTCGCGCAGGCGTGAATTTGCGGCCACCCCGCCGCCCAGCAGCAGTGTCGTGATGCCGTTTTCCCTGCAGGCAAGGACCGCCTTGGCCGTGATCACGTCAAGCACGGCTTCCTGGAATGAGGCGGCAATGTCGGCCACGGGCACCTCTTCGCCCCTGGCCTCATAGCCTTCGACGCATCGGGCGACAGCGGTCTTCAGCCCGGAGAAGGAAAAGTCATGGCGGTGCGGGCCGGGTGCTTCGGCCGTTCCCATGTACTTGGGCATGGTCAGTCCGCGCGGGAACCTGACGGCCTTGGCATTCCCGTCCCTGGCCAGCTTGTCGATGGCCGGTCCGCCCGGGTAGCCCAGCCCCAGCAGCCGGGCAACCTTGTCAAAGGCCTCCCCCGCGGCGTCGTCGATGGTGGCGCCGAGCAGTTCCACGTCGGAGGCGATGCTGCGCACCCGCAGGATCTCGGTGTGCCCGCCGGACACCAACAGGGCTCCGAGGTTCTCCGGCAGGGCGCCGCCTTGAGTTGCCGCGGCGATGGATTCATCCAACAGCCCCACGCCAACGTGGGCCACCAGGTGGTTGATGGCGTAGAGCGGCTTGCCCGTGGCGAGCGCCAGCGCCTTCGCCGCGCTGACACCCACCATGAGCGCGCCGGCCAGGCCGGGCCCGCTCGTGACGGCGATGGCGTCGACGTCGGACAGGGTCACCCCGGCCTCCTTCAGTGCCTGCGCCAGGGTCGGAACAAAAGCGTCCAGGTGTGCGCGGGAGGCGATCTCGGGGATGACCCCGCCAAAGCGGACGTGCTCTTCCATGGAGGTGGAGACGGTGTTGGTCAGCAGTTCGGTGCCGCGCACCAGGCCCACGCCGGTTTCATCGCAGGAGGATTCAATCCCCAGGATCAGCGGTTTGGCGTGGTTCATGAGTGGTCCTTTGACATGGTGGGGGTGCCCGGCGCCGGCAGGGTCAGGCGCATGATCAGCCCGTCCGAGCCGTCCCGGTAGTACCTGCGCCGGGCGTGAATGTGGGTGAAGCCGTAGCGTTCGTAGAGCCGTTGCGCCCGCGGATTCGTGGAGCTGACCTCCAGCATGATTTCGCCGGCCCCGCGTCGGACGGCCTCCGCGATGAGTTCGTCCATCATGGCCCGGGCGATGCCGCGGCCTTCAAATTCGGGCAGCACCCCGATCGTCTGGATGTCGCCGATGGGCGGCAGGCACATCAATCCCGCATATCCCACGGCAAGGCCGCCGCTGTTGTGCACACCTTCCGCGGCCGCTGCCTCGCCATGTTCGACGGCGGCCGGCAGTTCCGCGATGATGTACCGCCTGGTTTCGGGCTGGGCAAGTTCATCGACGAACATCTGCCGCGGCCACGAATCAACACCAAAGAGCGTCTTGTCCAGGGCCGTGATGAAGTCAATGTCGGAGGCAACCATGTCGCGCAGCACGGCGGCCGGGGCCGCGGATGGGAGCCCGGCAGCACCGCCGAAATCAGCGCTGGCGATGTCGGGGCCGCCGGTTTCGGGGTTGGCCATCACAGGGCCCGCTTCCGTGGCCCCGGCACCTTGGCGTCTGATTCCCGCAGGTACAGCGGCGTTGAGTCCAGGAAACCGGCACCTTCGAGGGACCCCGCAGCGGTGATCCTGCGCGCAGCGGCGCGTCCCAGCTCAAGCGCTGTCGGCTGGGCGTCGGCAAACAAGGAGTACACCCTGGCACCGTTGGCCTCGAGCACGTCCTGGTACAGCCCCGCACCGGCGCCAAAGACCTGGCCGCCGGAAATTTCCGCGGCAGGGCCAACATGCGGGCCTTCCAGCAGGCTCGCTCCGGCGCTGTACCGTGCCCAATAAACTTCCTTGCGCCGCGCGTCGGTGGCAACCACAAACTCCCCCATGGCCAGGGGGCCGACGGCGCGGCCGTCACGGTAGGCCGGCGCATCGAAGACCTGGTGCGCCAGAGCGTCCAGGCTCATCAAGCCAAACAGGGGCACGTCCCAGGTGAACGCCAGCGTGCGAGCCATGGCGATGCCCGAGCGCAGGCCGGTAAACGGGCCCGGACCGGTGCCGACGACAATGGCGTCAAGGGCCGGGCCCTCCACGACCGGGTCGGTGAACAAGGACTTCACCCCCGGTGCCAGCACCTCGGCATGGCTGCGCGTGTCGGCGGTGGCAAAGTTGGCGACCACTTCCGTTGTCCGAACATGGTTAAGCGGGTCAAAATCCAACAGCGCGGCGCTGGCCACGGCGGAGGTGTCAATGGTGAGGATTCGCACGTGTTTTAGTCTATTCTGTCGTGTTCACTGGCCGGCCAAGAACCGAGAAGTCGATGCCGTCCCAGCGGGGCCCGATGGCCTGCAGGCGCAAGGTGCGGGGTTCGTCGTCGTCCTCGTCGGTGTCAAAACTGTCGGCAAAGTCCAAGATTCCCGAAGGGACGGGGCCGACGGCGGGGTCGGGGGTGCTGCCGGCAGCCGGCCCGGCGGCCGGCGCATGGCCGCCCACGGCGCGCACAAGTTCAATTTCCAGCCTGTTGGCCGCGAGATGCTCGACCCTGTCCGCTCCCCATTCCACCACGGTCACGGAGGAGTCCAGGGTGTTTTCCAAGTCGATGTCGTCGATTTCGCCGGGCGTCGCCAGCCTGTAGGCGTCAACGTGGACGAGGTCCGGGCCGCCGGGGTTGTGCCCGTCCGGCAGGTTGGGGTGGATGCGCACCAGCACGAAGGTGGGCGAGATGATGCCTTCGCGCACGCCGAGGCTGCGGCCCAGTCCCTGGGTGAACGTGGTTTTTCCGGCGCCGAGCTCTCCGCTGAGGATGACCAGGTCCCCTGCCCGCAGCAGTCGGGCCAGCTGTTCAGCGAGTTGCTGGGTTTGGGAGGCAGTGCCGGTGGCAAATTCCCAGACGGTCACAGGCCACCGCCGTCCGTGGTTTCAGTTGAGGCGGAATCAGGCGGTGTGGATTCAGGCTGGGCCTGGCCGACGTAGCTGCGCGGCACGCGCTGGCTGATGCGGGTCACGATTTCATAGTTGACGGTCCCGGCAGCTGCGGCCCACTGCTCAACGAGCGGCCCGCCGTCGGCCCCGTTGCCAAACAACACGGCGGAGGCACCCAGGGCTGTGCCCGGTGTTCCGTCGCTGGAGTCGCTGGAGAAGCGGCTGCGCCCCTCGGGGCCGAGGTCGATCACCATCTGGTCCATGGCGATCCGGCCCACCACCGGGTAGGTGGCCCCGTTGACGTGCACGGGACCACCGGTGGCGATGCGCGGAATGCCGTCGGCGTAGCCCAGCGGAACCAGGCCCAGGGTGGTTGCTTCGCCGGTGACGTATTTGAGTCCGTAGGAGATTCCCTGGCCGGCGGGCACGTCCTTGCACAGGGCAATTTGGGTTTGCAGCGTCATGGCCGGGACAAGTCCGAGCTGTGCCGAGGTGCGGTCTGCGAACGGTGAGAGACCGTACAGGCCCAGGCCCACCCGCACCATGTCGAAGTGTGTGTCCGGGCGGGACAGGGTGGCGGGGGTGTTGGCGATGTGACGCAGGGCCAGCTCCGCCCCGGCGGCTTCGGCCACTGCCACCGCCTCGCGGAAGCGTGCCAGCTGTTCATCCGTTTCGGGGCGGTCCGGTTCGTCGGCAACTGCCAGGTGGCTGAACACGCCCACCACCTTCAACAGGCCCTCGTGCTGGCATGCCATGGCCGCGGCCACCAGGGCGGGCCACTCTTCGCGGGAGCAGCCGTTGCGGCCAAGCCCGGTGTCGATTTTCAAGTGGATCCGGGCCGGACGCTGCAGCGCCTTGGCTGCGGCAACAATGTGGGCAAGCTCCCAACCGGAGCAGCCCAGATCGATGTCATGCGCCACGGCGGCCTCGAAGTCGGTTGCCTGGGTGTGCAGCCACGACAGCACGGGCGCCTCAATCCCGGCGGCCCGCAGGGCCAGGGCTTCACTGACGTGGGCTGTTCCGAGCCAGTGGGCACCGGCGTCGACGGCAGCCCGGGCCACGGGGATCATGCCGTGCCCGTAGGCGTCGGCCTTGACCACGGCCATGAATTTGGCGGGGGCGGCGATGGTGCGAAGATGGCGGATATTGTTGGCGATCGCGGACAGGTCAATGATGGCTTGCCGTTCAAGGCTGGGAAGCTGCTCTGGAACGGTTGCAACGAAGGGACTCACCCGCCCATTTTAGGCCTCTTTTCTGGAATTTTTCTGGCTGCTGCCGGACAGTGGGGCCGGTCACGGCCCGTCCGGCTTGTTTTTGTTGTTTGGTGAGTGCCCGGCCGGGCTAGGTTCAGTGCCCAAGCAGTGGGAAGATAAGTTCAGTTATTGGTGCTTTCGCTGCGCCAGAGCGGCGTCCGGTTCCGGCAGTTGCGGCACCTGCAGGGCGCTGCAGCAAGAGTTTGTTGGTCCATTTGTGTTGTGTGTCAAAGCCTGTCAGGAGGGAAACTGTGCATCAGGTCCGGCGAGTCGCCATGCTCTCCCTGCACACCTCACCCCTGGAACAGCCCGGGGGCGGCGATGCCGGAGGCATGAACGTCTATGTCCGCCACCTTGCCCTGGAACTGGCCGCCACGGGCGTGGCCGTGGACATCTACACCCGCCGAACGGCCGCCGCACAGCCCGACAGCGTTGAGCTGGCAGCGCACGTCAACGTGCACCACATCACGGCCGGGCCCTTTGCCAAGGTCACCAAGGAAGAGCTTCCGGAGCTCATCACCGAGATGGCCGACGCCGTCGCCGACCATGTTGCGGCCCTGCCCGGGGACCCCGTCCGGGTCATCCACTCGCACTATTGGGTCTCGGGCATGGCCGGGATTTTGGTGGCCAAGCGCCTGGACCTGCCGCTGGTGCACACCATGCACACCATGGCCCGCGTCAAAAATAACCACCTGCCGCCGGGCCAGACAGCGGAGCCCGGCATCCGCGAAGACGGAGAGCAGCACATCGTGGCCGCGGCAACACGCTTGATCGCCAACACCACGGCCGAGGCGGCAGAGCTGGAAGGCCACTACGACGGCTGCGAGCAGCGCATCGACGTGGTCTCCCCCGGCGTCGACCTGAAGGTCTTCAAGCCTGCCTTCCGCGACAGGTCCCGCAAGGAACTTGGCATCCCCGCAGGGCGCTTCCACGTCATGTTTGCCGGGCGCCTGCAGCGGCTGAAGGGTCCCCACGTGCTGGTCAAGGCGGCTGCGATCCTGCGCGCGGAGCGGCCCGACATCGATTTGCAGTTGTCCTTCCTTGGCGCCCGCAGCGGCAACGAAAAATATGACCTGGTGCAGCTCATTGACGGTGCCGGACTCGCAGCGGCCGCCACCGTGCACCCACCCGTCGGGCCCGAAAAACTTGCCGACTGGTACCGCAGCGCCGATGTCGTCGCCGTCCCCTCCTCCAGCGAGTCCTTTGGCCTGGTCGCCCTGGAGGCGCAGGCCTGCGGCACCCCGGTCATCGCCACCAATGTTGGCGGGCTGCCCCGGGCGGTCAGCGACGGGCGCACCGGCCTGCTGGTGGATTCCCGGTCGCCAAAGCTGTGGGCCGCCGCCATCGCCTCCCTGCACGACTTCGGCGACACCAGGGCCGACATGGGCCGGGCAGCCTCAGTTTTTGCCGAGGCATTTGGCTGGGAAAACACAGCCACCCAGACAATCCACAGCTACGACCTGTCACTCACCTACCAGTACCTCCCCCCGCCAGGCTGCTGAGCACCGGCTCCCCTTCCAGCAGCAGGCGGGCTCCCGCCGTCGTCCTTTCGGACAGGGCCGGCCCAATCCCCCTGACCTTTTGACTAGTTCTCAGCCTATTCACTGTGTTCTGGGCCACACGCCCGTCGTGTGCAGCTACTGTGTTTCGGGTGGCTGCACGACGGTAAATGCATTCCTTCAACACGTGTTTGCCGGCTGGCGCGCCATGTTGCACCCTCCGGGCAACGAAGCCTGGCGGGATCCTGTTGAAAGGTTCAAAGCACCATGAAACGAACGGGAAGAACTCTCTTTCGAAGCCCGGGACTGCGGAAGGCTGCCGCAGTGTGCGCCGGCTTGCCGCTGCTCCTGGTCTCAGTGGGGGCATTGCCGGCCTCGGCCAACCCGGGCGGGCACACCCCAACCACGGTCGCCCAAACGGACATCGATCCACTGCTGTATGAGGCGGGCCGCTACATTGTGGTCCTGGCCGAGCAGCCCATTGCCATGTACGACGGCGGCACGGCCGGGCTTGCGCCCACGAAACCGCAAGCCGGCCAGAAACTCGACGCCACCCGGCCTGAAGTCCAGAAGTACCAGGCCCACCTCGAGACCAAGCAGGCCACGGTGGCCAAGACCGAAAACGTCAAGGTCAAGCGCACGTTCACGGCGGCACTGAACGGCTTCTCCGCCGACCTGTCGGCGGAGCAGGCCCTGGCCCTGGCCAAGGACCCCGCCGTTCTGGCAGTGGCACCCGACACGGAGAACGCGCCGGACTACTCCAGCACCGATTTCCTGGGCCTCAGCGGCGAAAACGGCAGCTGGAACACCGCCTTTGGCGGCCAGGACAAAGCCGGCGAAGGCGTGGTGGTGGGCGTCATCGACACCGGCTACACGCCGTCGAGCCCGTTCTTTGCCGGCGAAGAGGTCGCCCCGCTCACCGGGGAACCCCAAGTCGGCGTCCCCTACCGCACCGACGACGGCAACATCGCGATGCTCAAGGCCAACGGCGACACCTTCTCCGGCGAATGCCAGGCCGGTGTGGAGTCGGGAGCCGACTTTGACGGCAGCGCCTGCAATTCCAAGGTGCTCAGCGCCCACTACTTTGCCGACGACTTCCTCAAATACGTGGCACCGGAAAATCGTGCACCGCAAGAGCTGCTCTCCCCCGTGGACGTGGCCAGCCACGGCACGCACACCGCCAGCACGTCCGCCGGCAACGCCAACGTCCAGGCCGCCATCGGCGGCCGCGACATGGGCGTCACCTCGGGCGTGGCGCCGGCCGCCAAGCTGTCCGTCTACAAGATCTGCTGGGAAGACAACGACCCGGACACCGGCGGCTGCTATTCTTCATCCGCCGTTGCGGCCATCAACCAGGCCATTCTCGACGGCGTGGACGTGCTGAACTATTCCATCTCGGGAAGCACCGCCACCACCACTGACCCGGTCTCGCTGGCGTTCCTCTCGGCAACCTCGGCCGGGATCTTCGTTGCCGCGTCGGCCGGCAACTCCGGCCCCACCGCAGGCACCGTCAACCACGGCGCCCCCTGGGTGACCACGGTGGCCGCCACCTCCTTCTCTTCGGAGCTGCAGGGCACGGCCGAATTCGCCGACGGCAGCAAGTTCCGCGGCGCGAGCATGATGGGCGCAAGCCTGCCGGAAAGCCCGGTGGTGCTGGCCGCAACGGCCGCCGCCGCAGGCAAAGCCAACCCCGAACTGTGCGGCCCCGACTCCTTGGATCCGGCACTGGTTGCCGGAAAGGTGGTCGTGTGTGACCGCGGCGTGATCGACCGCACCGCCAAGAGCGCCGAGGTCAAGCGTGCCGGCGGCGTGGGCATGATCCTGGTCAACGTCACCGCCTCTTCCGAGGACGTGGACCTGCACGCAGTGCCCACAGTCCACGTGAACCCGCCGGCCTCACAGGAAATCAAGGACAAGGTGACGGCCAACCCGGACATCCTCGTCGCCTTGGTGGACCACGACACCACGGGCCTGCCCGTTGACCCGCAGCCGCAAATCGCCGGCTTCTCCTCCCGCGGACCGCTGGGCGCCACGGGATCTGACCTCCTCAAGCCCGACGTTGCCGCACCCGGTGTTGCCGTGCTCGCAGGAGTTTCACCCATTGCCAGCGGCGGCGACCAGTTTGGCATGATGTCCGGAACGTCCATGGCGTCCCCGCATGTTGCCGGATTTGCCGCGCTTCTTCTTGCCAAGAACCCCGCATGGTCCCCCGCCACGGTGAAATCAGCCATGATGACCACCGCCACCGATGTGGTGAACGCTGACGGCAGCAAGAACACCGACCTGTTCGCCACGGGCGCCGGCCAGACCGCCGTTGCCAAGGCGCTTTCACCGGGGCTGGCGTACGACGCCGGCGACACCGAATACCTGAAGTTCATTCAAGGCACCGGCGTCGACCTGGGCATGCCCGGCCTTGGCAGCACCGCGCCGCGGGACATGAACGTCGCGTCGCTTGCCGTGGGCTCACTGGCCGGAAAAGTCACTGTCACCCGCACCGTCACGGCGCTGACGCCGGGACTGTACCGGGCCACCGCCAACGTCCCCGGCGTCAACGTCAAGGTCACACCCGCGGTGTTGAACTTCTCCGCGGCCGGCGACAAGCGCACTTTCAAGGTCACCTTTGAAAATGCCACGGCCGCCCTGGGCGAGTTCGCCATGGGCAGCCTGTCCTGGCAGGGAGCCGGGGCCACCGTGACCTCTCCTGTCGTTGTTCGCCCGCTGCCCGTTCTGGTTGACCCCGAGGTTGCCTTGACCTCTGCCAAGGCCACCGACAGCGGCAAAATCCCGGTGGTTTCGGGCACCAGCCTTCCGGTCAACATGACCCTGGACGGCTTGTCGAAGGCTGATTCAAGCGCCGTTGAGCTGGTTCCCGGCCCGCTTGTTGTGGGCTCGGACCAGTCGAACTTCGTCAAGGAAGTGACGGTGCCGGAGGGGACAACGCTGGCGAAGTTCCAGGTGATTTCCTCTGATCCGAACGCCGATTTTGACATGATCGTGTTCAATCCGCAGGGCCAGTACACTGACGTGCGGACGGGTTCATCCAGCGAAACCCTGTCACTGTCCGACCCCGCACCGGGAACTTACACGGTGCTGGCCAATCTGTATTCCAGCACCGGCGACACGGCTGTGAAGGCCACGGTTGATGCCGCTGTGCTGGGCGCCAACGTTGGAAACGCCACGGTGTCACCGAATCCGTTGAAACTGGCCAACGGCAAATCGGGCAACGTGACCCTGAGCTGGATGGGCTTGGAACCGGGTTCCTACCTGGGCCGCATATCCTTCGGCGACGCCGGCACCGAAACGTTCGTCTCCGTCATCATCTCGCCCAGCGGCACAGTCGTCGTTCCAGATGAGGACAGCCCCCACAAGGGCAAGCCGATCAAGGACAAGAAGGCGCTGACGTTGTTCCCTGACGCCGCGCCGCTCACTGACCTGAAGATGTAGGGCGCGTCCCTGCTCTCAGCCACGCACGACGACGGCCATCCAGACTTGCTGGATGGCCGTCGTCGTGCGTGGCCCGGGTGGGGCCGGGCTTGCTCCAGAGAGTGTGGGCTGCCAGGTTGCGGACTTGCGCCGGGGCTAGGTTGCGCCGGTGCCGCCGGCCAGCGCACCAAACAGCGGGGCCAGGGCCCGCCAGCGCGCAATTTCGCAACCGTCGGTCCGGTTGAACGTGGCGTTGACTTCCTTGCCCTTGAACCAGCCGGTCACCACCGCGATCTCGGGGCCGCCGTACTGCTGGGTGCAGATGCGCGTTGGATCGGGGACGGGGAAGAACATTTTTTCGCCGTGGAGTTCCACGGCGGCGAGCGCGGCCGCCGGGTCGGGCAGCGTGGATTCGGTCAGTGTTGGCGCGGCGGAAGGCTCCGGGACGTCCGCGACCAGCCGGAACTTGTGCGGTTCAGCCCCGGGCGACTCCGTGAGCGTGATGGACAGCTCGATGGCGCCCGCCGCGGCCGGCGTTCCCGGCGCCGACGGGACGGCACTCGTGGGCGCGGCACTGGTCGGCGCGGTGGTGGCTGGTTGGGATCCGGGCACGGTGTCGGGCGGATTTGCGGGGCCGGGCTGCTGCGCGCAGGCGGCCAGAGTCAGCAGCGGGACAAGCAGCGCGGCCACGACGAAACGAAAATGTGCCTTCATGTACACCAGTTTCGCAGCTCGGGTCGCTGAGCAACAGCCCCCAGCTGCCGCGATGCCCCGTCTACCCCGTCTACCCCGCCAAACGCTCCTGCAGCTATGGTCGAGTTTTCCCAAACGCTCACGCACTGAAGGTCATCTTCCCGATCCTGACCCCGATGAACGCCACAGTGGGTATTCTTACCTGCATGTGGGCTTGGAACGATCTTCTCTTGCCGTTGGTGATCCTTTCCGATCCCAACACCCGCACGCTGCCCCTGGTCCAATACGTTTTCCAGGGCCAGATCAACACCGATTACACCACCGCCTTCGCCTCGTACCTGATGGCTCCGGCACCGCTGCTCCTTGCCTACCTGTTCGCCCAGCGCTGGGTCATCTCCGGCGTCATGAGAGGATCCATCAAATAATGACTGCCACTGTTTCCCCCGTTTCCGGCACCGCCACGCCCGCCCCTGCCGCTTCGGGCGCGCCCGCCCCCGTGCACCCCGACGCCAATTGGTGGCGTCAGGCCGCCGTCTACCAGATCTACCCGCGCAGCTTCGCCGATGCCAACGGCGACGGCATGGGAGACCTGCCCGGGGTCACGGCCCGCATGGATTACCTCTCGGAGCTGGGCATTGACGCGATCTGGCTCAGCCCGTTCTACCCCTCGGCACTGGCCGACGGCGGCTACGACGTGGACGACTACCGCAACGTCGATCCCCGTCTCGGCTCCCTGGACGATTTCGACGCCATGGCTGCCGCGGCGCACGCTGCGGGCATTCGCATCATCGTTGATGTGGTCCCGAACCACTCCTCCGACCGGCACGAGTGGTTCAAGGCTGCCCTTGCCTCCGCACCGGGGTCTCCCGAGCGCGCCAGGTACCACTTCCTTGAGGGGCTTCCTGACGGTTTGGGGGACGACGGCGGTCTGCCGCCGTCGGACTGGCCCTCCCACTTTGGCGGGGGCGCCTGGACGCGGGTGGTCGAGGCGGCCGGGCCGAACGCCGGCTCCCTTGGCCAGTGGTATTTGCACCTGTTCGCCCGGGAGCAGCCCGACTTCAACTGGGACCATCCCGAGGTGCGCGAGGACTTCCACACCACACTGCGCTTCTGGGCCGACCGTGGCGTGGACGGTTTCCGCGTCGATGTGGCGCACGGCCTGGCCAAGGACATGTCGCTGCCGCTGCGCTCCAAGCCGGCCCTGGAGATCCTGGTGGACGACGGAAGCGACCCGCTCTTTGACCGCGACGACGTCCACGAGATCTTCGCCGGCTGGCGCACCGTGCTCAACGAATACAACCCGCCCAAGGCCGCAGTGGCCGAGGCCTGGGTGCCGTTCACCGAACGCCGCCTGAAGTACGCCCGCCCCACCGAGCTGGGCCAGGCGTTCAACTTTGACCTGCTGCAGGCCCCGTTTGCGGCGGCCGAGTTCCGCTCCATCGCCGAAAAGTGCCTCACGGAAGCCGCCGCTTCCGGGGCATCCTCCACGTGGGTGTTTTCCAACCACGACGTCGTCCGGCACCCCTCCCGCTATGCGTTTCCCGACGGCAGCACGCAAAAGGACCTGGATGCCTGGCTGATGGCCGGCGGAGCATCGCCCGAGCTGGATTTGGCACGCGGCCTGCGCCGGGCCCGGGCAGCGACGCTGTTCATGCTGGGCCTGCCGGGATCCGCGTACCTGTACCAGGGTGAGGAGCTGGGCTTGTTCGAGGTGGCGGACCTGCCCCTTGACTCGTTGCAGGATCCCACCTGGTTCCGGACCCTGAACACGGTCAAGGGCCGGGACGGCTGCCGTGTGCCGCTGCCCTGGTCCGCTTCCGCCGCGGACAACTTTGGTTTTGGCGGCACACCATGGCTGCCGCAGCCGGAATGGTTTGGCGGCCTCTCGGCCGGGGCGCAGGACGGCGTTGCCGGCTCCACGCTTGAAATGTACCGGGCCGCACTGGCGCTGCGGCGCGAGCTGCAGTCGGAGGAGTCACTGGAGTGGCTTGCCTCCCCCTCAGCGGAGGTGGTGCACTACCGCCGCCCCAACGGCTGGGAGGTGCTCACCAACTTTGGTGCCGCCCCCGCAGAGCTGCCGTCCGGCGTCGACCCTGCCAAGGTGGTCCTCAGCTCCGGCAAACCGGGAACAGCTGCAGCGGGAGGAACGATCGGGGCAGAAACCACCCTCTGGCTCGCCCCCTAACCCCAACGCTCGCTCTCATACGGGGCACTCCCACCTAACGCTCGCTCACGTCCGGCCGCCGTCGATTTGACGGCGGCCGGACATGTTCCAAGTGCCTGTGGATAACTTCTGCAGGGTCTGCGAATTGGGACCACAATATCCCTATGGTCATTCCTCAAGCACCGAGGCTTCCTGATGGACCCTTCACGCTGGGCGAGGCGCAATCGCTGGGTGTCTCAAGGGACAACCTCCGAAGCCGTGAATTTATCGGAGTCAGCCGCAATTTGTATCGCCCGGCGTCGTGGCAGTTTGAACTGTGGCAGGCGGCGCGTGCCTTGTGCGTGGTGACACCCGGGGCCTGGATTTCTCACACCACCGCCGCAAGACTGCATAAGTTGATCCTGCCGCCGTGGCTGTCGGAGTCCAATGCCCTGCATTTGAGCAAACCCAGAAGGCTGCCTGGAACGCGCCGAAGCGGCATCGTAGGACACACGGTGGTCACTCTCCCTGATGAGGTTGAGTCCATCGACGAGTTGCGTATCAGCACCCGTGCGCGTACGTGGCTTGACTTGGCCAGGACACTGCCCCTGAAGGAGCTCGTATGCATGGGCGATCAGCTCATTCGCATCCCGCGGCCGGAATTTGAGGGCCGCAGCAGACCGTATGCGACGCTCGAACAGCTCCGGGCCATGGTGAATCGGCACAAGAATCTCCAGGGGATCGTCAGGGCACGCGAAGCACTTGAACTCATGAGAGTGGGTGCCGATTCCGGGCCGGAAACGCTCATGCGCCTTGCCATGCTCGACGCCGGGCTGCCCGAGCCCGAGTTGCAGCTGAAACTCTGGGATGGGATAAAGGGGCCGTCGGCGGACGCCGGATACCGTGCATGGCGCATCGCTTTGCAGTACGACGGCGCCCATCACTTGGACGAGGCCCAGCGCCACAGCGACAGACGGCGCGACAAAGCATTCAGGGCTGCCGGGTGGACCGTGTTGGTCTTCACCAACGAAGATTTGGCCGATCACTTTCAAGACGCAGTCCCGCTCATCAAGAAGGCGTTGCGGGCTTCCCGGGTGGATCCGGCCATCGTCTCCGGTTTTGCTTCGAGCAGCCAACGCCCCTGTGCTGTTCAACCAAAACGCCGAACGCTCCCCACATGATGTGAAGGAGCGTTCGGCGTTTTTCACCCACAAGAGAGCGAGCGTCGGTGGAAACCGGCCCGTATGTGAGCGAGCGTCGGGGCGGGGTTAGATGTCGCCGCGGATGAAGGCTTCAACCTTTTCGTGGGCGATGTCGTCCGCGTACTGCTCCGGCGGGGACTTCATGAAGTAGCTGGAGGCCGAGAGGATGGGGCCGCCAATGCCGCGGTCGAGGGCGATCTTTGCCGCGCGGATGGCGTCGATGATCACACCGGCCGAGTTGGGTGAATCCCACACCTCGAGCTTGTATTCCAGCGACACGGGGGCGTCACCAAAGTTGCGGCCTTCGAGGCGGACAAAGGCCCACTTCCTGTCATCGAGCCAGGCGACGTAATCGGACGGGCCGATGTGGACGTCGTCCTCGCCCAACACAGCTGAGGTGTTGGAGGTGACGGCCTGGGTCTTGGAGATCTTCTTGGACTCAAGGCGCTCGCGCTCGAGCATGTTCTTGAAGTCCATGTTGCCGCCAACGTTGAGCTGGTAGGTGCGGTCAAGGACCACGCCGCGGTCTTCAAACAACTTGGCCATGACACGGTGCGTGATGGTGGCACCGATCTGGCTCTTGATGTCATCGCCCACGATCGGGACACCGGCGGCAGTGAACTTGTCGGCCCACTCCTTGGTGCCGGCGATGAAGACCGGCAGGGCGTTGACAAAGGCGACGCCGGCGTCGATCGCGCACTGGGCGTAGAACTTTGCCGCTGCGTCCGAGCCGACGGGAAGGTAGCAAACCAAGACGTCAGCCTTGGCTGCCTTCAAGGTCGCCACAACATCGACAGGCTCGGCGTCGGATTCAACAATGGTCTCGCGGTAGTACTTGCCAAGACCGTCAAGGGTGGTGCCGCGAAGCACCGGAACGTCCAGCTGGGGCACGTCGGCCAGCTTGATGGTGTTGTTCTCGCTGGCGCCAATGGCCTCCGAGAGATCCAGGCCGACCTTCTTGCTGTCGACATCAAAAGCTGCCACAAACTGCACGTCGTTGACATGGTACTGACCGAAATTAACGTGCATCAGGCCCGGAACCTTGACGGTGGGATCAGCATTTCGATAGTATTCGACACCCTGCACCAAGGATGAGGCACAGTTTCCCACGCCTACGACGGCAACCCGAATAGGATGATTGGACACGGAACTCCTTCATAAAAACTCACACTGGTCCGGCTCTCACTTTGCGGTGATGGGTCGACGCACGCCTTCACGGTTTTCATAAAGACACGACGCACGGCTGTTCGACCGGACTTGACGCCCCAACGGCGCCCTTAACCATTCTAGCCAACTCTTCCTGCGCCGATTTTGTTCCCTCGGCGCAGGAATGTCTCGTCTTTTTGTCACACAAGCAGCTTTCCTGCTACTTTTGCGCCCACTTGTTGATGGCGGATTCGACGGCGTACTCATCGATGTTGCGCAGTTCAGCGTCACTGAACTCAAGGTTGTTGATCGCCGCCACGTTGTTTTCCAACTGGGCCACGCTGGAGGCACCAACGAGGGCGGAGGCGACCGGGCTGCCCTTGGTCTGCTCGCGCAGGATCCAGGCGATGGCCATCTGTGCCAGCGACTGCCCGCGGCTTGCGGCCAACTCGTTCAAGGCCCGCACCCGGGCCATCTTTTCTTCCGTGAGGTCATTTTCGTGCAGGAAGCGCTCCTTGGCCGCGCGGGAATCCGCCGGCACACCGTTGAGGTAGCGGTCTGTCAACATGCCCTGCGCCAGGGGTGAGAAGGCGATCGAACCCGCGCCTACGGCGTCGAGCGTTTCATAGAGGTTCGGTTCGCCTTCTTCGGTCCAGCGGTTGAGCATGGAGTACGAAGGCTGGTGAATGAGCAGCGGGGTGCCCATTTCCTTCAGAATCCGGGCGGCCTCAAGTGTCTGGGCCGGGGTGTAGGAGGAAATGCCCGCATACAGCGCTTTGCCGGAGCGGACGGCATGGTCCAGCGCACCCATGGTCTCTTCCATGGGAGTGTCCGGGTCGGGCCGGTGGCTGTAAAAAATGTCCACATAGTCAAGGCCCATGCGGGTGAGCGAGTCATCGAGGCTGTTGAGCAGGTTCTTGCGTGAGCCCCATTCCCCGTACGGGCCCGGCCACATGTAGTAGCCGGCCTTGGTGGAGATGACCAGTTCATTGCGGTGGGCGGCGAAATCGTCCTTGTAGTGGCGGCCAAAATTGCTTTCCGCTGTGCCGTCCGGCGGGCCGTAGTTGTTGGCCAGGTCAAAGTGGGTGACGCCCAGATCGAAGGCGCGGCGCAGGATGGCCCGCTGCACCTCGAACGGCTTGTCGTCGCCAAAGTTGTGCCACAGACCCAGCGAGATGGCGGGCAGTTTGAGCCCGCTTCGGCCGACTCTGCGGTAGGGCATGGTTTCATAGCGGTTTTCCGCGGCGTGAAAAGTCATACCTGTCATCTTGCCACCATCGCCGCGATGCAGGCCGACATTTGGGTGGCCCTGCCAGACACACCCTCAGTCCCACGTCCCACACAGCGCCAGCCAAGCTCAGTCCCGGTCAGGGGCGCGCAGCACCAGCACCGAGCGCGATGTCACGGCCACGACGTCCCCGGCGGCGAACTCGTTGGCGGCCACCCCGTCAGTGTGGATCTCAACGACCCACCGTGATGCGTACTCGTCGTCCGGCAAGGTGAAGTCCACTGCGTCGTCCCCGCCGTTGAACAACAGCAGGAAACAGTCGTCAACGATTTCCCTGCCCCTCGCATCGCATTCCGGAAGCCCGCCGCCGTTGAGGAAGACGCCGATGCTGCGGCCAAAACCGCTGTCCCAGTCTGCCGCCGACATGGCAGCCGCGTCGGGGCGCAGCCACACAATGTCCGGCAGTGCGTCGTCGTTCCCCCGTTCCACGGGGTGCCCGTCAAAGAACCGGCGACGGCGGAACACCGGGTGCGCTTCCCGCAGGCGTCCCAGCCGGGAAACAAAGTCGATGAGCCCGGCGTCGGCGTGTTCCCAGTCGATCCAGGTCAGGGACGAATCCTGGGCGTAGGCGTTGTTGTTGCCGTCCTGCGTCCGGCCCAGTTCGTCCCCGTGCAGCAGCATGGGCACTCCCTGGGAGAGCATGAGCGTGGTGAGGTAGTTGCGTTGCGCCCGCGCCCGCAGCGCCTGCACTGCGGGGTCGCCGGTGGGTCCTTCCGCGCCATGGTTGTAGGAGCGGTTGTGGGATTCGCCGTCGCGGTTGTCTTCCCCGTTGGCCTCGTTGTGCTTGTCGTTGTAGCTGACCAGGTCGGCCAGTGTGAAGCCGTCGTGGGCCGTCACAAAGTTGATGGAGGCCACGGGGCGGCGTCCGGAGTGGCCGTACAGGTCCGAGGATCCCGTCAGTCGGGAGGCAAACTCCCCCAGCGTGGACGGCTCCCCGCGCCAAAAGTCCCGGACCGTGTCACGGAACTTCCCGTTCCATTCGGTCCATTGCGGCGGAAAGTTTCCCACTTGGTAGCCGCCCGGGCCCAGGTCCCACGGCTCGGCGATGAGTTTCACCCGTGAAACAACCGGGTCCTGCTGCACCATTTCAAAGAAGGAGGAGAGCTTGTCGACGTCGTAAAATTCGCGGGCCAGCGTGGCTGCCAGGTCAAAGCGGAAGCCGTCAACATGCATCTCCGTCACCCAGTATCGAAGCGAATCCATGATCAGCTGCAGTGAGTGCGGCTGCCGGACGTTGAAGGAGTTTCCCGTGCCCGTGTAGTCCAGATACAGTTCCTTGTTGTCAGCCTGGAGCCGGTAGTAGGCGTCGTTGTCGATGCCCCTGAAGGACAGTGTGGGACCCAGGTGGTTGCCCTCTGCCGTGTGGTTGTACACAACGTCCAAGATCACTTCCAGGCCGTTGCTGTGCAGTTCCTTGACCATCTGCTTGAATTCAAGCACCTGCTCGCAGGGGTCGGTGCTGGCCGCGTATTCATTGTGCGGGGCAAAGAAGCCGATGGTGTTGTACCCCCAGTAGTTCCGCAGCCCCTGTTCCACAAGGCGCTCGTCCTGGACAAACTGGTGCACGGGCATCAGCTCCACGGCGGTGACGCCGAGGTTCTTCAGGTGGGCGACCACTGACGGGTGGGCAACGGCTGCATAGCTTCCGCGCTGTTCCTCGGGAACGTCGGGGTGCAGGGCCGTCAGCCCCTTGACATGGGCTTCGTAAATGACGCTCTCGTGGTAGGGAATGGCGGGTTTTTTGTCGGGTCTGCCGTTGCCGTCATTCCAATCGAAATGGTCATCGACGGCGACGCTCCGGTAGGTGTGGGCTGCCGAATCCTCCTCGTTGCGTGCCAACGGTTCGCCCAACTGGTAACCGAACACCGGCTGGCCCCACTTGACGGCGCCGTCGATCCCCTTGGCGTAGGGGTCAAGGAGCAGCTTTGCGGCGTTGAAGCGCAAGCCGTTGGCAGGGTCCCAGGGCCCGTCAACCCGGTAGCCGTATCTCTGGCCGGCGCCCACGCCGGGAACGTAGCCGTGCCATACATAACCATCCACCTCTGTCAGCTGGAGGCGGGTTTCGCGCCCCTCATGGTCGAACAAGCACAGCTGCACCGACTCGGCGCCGTCACTGAACAAGGCAAAGTTGGTGCCGTCTGTGTCGACGTGGGCACCCAGCGGATGGTCCCGGCCCGGCCATAATTCCACGTTTCCCCCTTGGTTATTTGTCATGTGGCTTGCAGTTGTGGCTTGCTGTCATGGCTGATGTTGGCGTCCGGCCGGTGACTGTGCGGCTCCGGCGGCGAGCCTCTGCCACACGGCTGGAATTCGTGCCGCAAGCATCCCCGCGTTCAGCGGCTGTTCCGGGTGCAGCTGCGCCAGTTCACCGTGCACTGCGGCCGCGAGCGCGGCTGTTCGGGCAAGGTCGGGAGCGTCTGGGCTCATGGCCAGCAGGGCAACCAGGATCCCTGCCAAGGTGTCCCCGCTTCCCGCCGTGGCCAGCCGGGGCGTTCCGTTGGACTGGGTGAAGACTGCTCCGCCCGGCGCCGCCACCACTGTTGTCGGCCCCTTGAGCAGCACGACAGCGCCAAACATGGCGGCCGCCCTCCGGGCAGCCGCCAGGGGCTCCGCTTCAACGCCGGCCCTGTCCAGCTCCACGCCGTGGCGGGCAAATAGTGCTGCAAGCTCGCCCGCATGCGGGGTGAGTATCAAATGGGCGTTTTCGCTGCCTCGGGCGGGGACGGCAAAGTCCAGCGCAGCGGCATCCAGCACCACGGGGATCCCGGCCTCGGCCCCTGCCGTGACGGCTTCGCGGGCGCGTTCGAGCTGGGCGGCATCCCCGTCAATGCCGGGTCCTGCAAGCCACGCCTGCACCCGCACCTCCCCGGGCGCAGCTTCCGAGCACACAACTTCGGGGTTCCGCCCGTGCAGCGCAGCAGCGACCTGTTCGGGCCCAAGATAGCGGACCATGCCGGGCCCGCACGCCGATGCCGCCGCCACAGCCAGCAGTCCTGCACCGGGAAACTGTTCGGAGCCGGCAATAATTCCGGCCACCCCGCGCGTGTACTTGTGGTCAGCCGACGCGGGGTTGGGCAGCAACGCTGCAAGGTCCGCGGGCTCAAGCCTGAACAACTCGGCCCTGCCAAGGAACCCGGCGATGCCGATGTCGACGAGCCGCACGGTGCCGCAAGCTTGTTCGCCCGGTGCGCTCAACAGCCCGGTTTTGCAGGCGCCAAACGTGATGGTGAGATCCGCCCGCAGGACCGGCCCGTGCACTGCACCCGTGGTGGCGTCGACCCCGCTGGGCAGGTCGCAGGCCACCACAGCAGGCCTTTCCGCGCCGGCCAGGCCATCCAGCTGCGCAACAATCCCGGCAGCCGGCCCACGCAGTCCGCCCCGGCCGCCTGTGCCCAACAGTCCGTCAACCACGACGTCGGCCGCCCTGGCTTCCACGAAGAAGGCGGCCGCGGCCCGAACGCCGGCTGCGTTTCCAGCCGGTGCCTTCACAGGCAGCGCAACACACCGCCCGCCGGCTTTTTTATAAGCAGCCAGGGCCTCGGCGTGGGTGCGGGCACCGGTGAGCAGCGCCGTCGTGCGCGCTCCGCGGGCCGCCAAATAGGCGCCGGCGAAGAGTGCGTCACCGCCATTGTTGCCCGAACCAATCAACAGCACCACGTTGGCCCCGTACACGCCGCGGCCGCGGGTGCGCAGGATCGAGACGACGCCCATGGCCAGCCCGTGGGCTGCCGCGCGCATCAGTTCCGGGCCGCGCCCGGCAGCCAGCAGCGGTTGTTCGGCTGCGCGCACGGCGGCGGCTGAGTGGGCGCTGAGCATGTCAGCTTTCGGCGATGACCATGGCCGTGGAAATGCCGCCGTCGTGGCTCATGGACAAGTGCCAGCGCTTGATGCCCTTTGCCTCGGCCACGGCTGCCACGGTGCCCTTGACGTTGATGGTGGGCCCATGCTCGTCGAGGCCGATCCAGCAGTCCTGCCAGTTCATGCCCGCGGGAGCGCCCAAGGCTTTCGCCACGGACTCCTTGGCGGCAAACCTGGCCGCCAGCGACTGCGTGTTCAGACCGCGTTCAGCCGGGACAAAGAGCCTGTCGCGCAGCCCCGGAGTACGCTCCAGCTGGCGGCCAAACCGCTCAATGTCAACAATGTCCACACCAATGCCAATAATCATGTCCCCAGCCTATCCCGTGGCCCGTTTGCCCTGCGGGCTTTATTCGACCGTGACCGACTTGGCCAGGTTGCGGGGCTGGTCAACGTCGTAGCCCTTGGCCGTGGCCAGTGCGAGGGCGAAGATCTGCAGCGGAACCGTGGTCAGCAGCGGCGCGAGCAGGGTGCTCGTTTCTGGAATGTAAAACACGTGTTCGGCGTGTTCCCGCACCGACTCATCGCCTTCCTCCGCAATCACGATGGTCTTGGCTCCGCGGGCGCGAACTTCCTGGATGTTGGAGACCACCTTCGCATGGAGGGAATCCCGGCCCCGGGGTGAGGGCACGACAACGATGACGGCCTGGCCCTCTTCGATCAGGGCGATGGGGCCGTGCTTGAGTTCCCCCGCAGCAAACCCCTCGGCATGGATGTATGCCAGTTCCTTGAGCTTCAAGGCACCTTCCATGGCGACGGGGTAGCCCACATGACGGCCAAGGAACAGCACGGTGCGCGTGTCGGCCATGCTGATGGCAAGTTCCTTGATCTGGTCGGCATTGGCCAGAACGGTGGCGATCTTGGCCGGCGTCTTGCCCAGCTCCGCCAGGATGTCCTTGATCTGGCCCTGGAACAGGTTTCCGCGCAGTTGTGCCAAATAAAGTCCCAGCAGGTACGCTGCAGCAAGCTGCGCCAGGAACGCCTTGGTGGAGGCCACCGCAATTTCGGGCCCGGCGTGCGTGTACAGCACAGCGTCCGACTCGCGCGGAATGGTTGACCCGTTGGTGTTGCAGATGGCAATGGTCTTGGCGCCCTGCTCGCGCGCATAACGGACGGCCATCAGGGTGTCCATGGTCTCACCCGACTGGGAGAGCGAGACTATCAACGTGTGCTCATCCACAATGGGGTCCCGGTACCTGAATTCGTGGGACAGCTCCACTTCCGTGGGGATCCGGCACCAGTGCTCAATGGCGTACCGCGCCACCTGCCCGGCATAGGCGGAGGTGCCGCACGCCAACACGATGATGCGGTTGATGGTTTTTAGCACAGACGGATCAATACGAAGTTCGTCAAGGGTCAGGTTGCCATCCAGGTCGGAACGGCCCAGCAGCGTTTGCGCCACGGCATCCGGCTGGTCGTTGATTTCCTTCTCCATGAAGGAAGGGTAGCCATCCTTTTCTGCGGCCGCGGCATCCCAATCCACGAGGTACTCGTGGCCCTCGGCCGGGACGCCGTAAAAGTCGGTGATCTCAACATCGTTGGCGGTAATGGTGACGACCTGGTCCTGGCCCAATTCCACAGCCCTGCGGGTGTAGTCAATGAATCCCGAAACGTCGGACCCCAGGAAGTTCTCACCTTCACCCAGGCCAACGACCAGCGGTGAGTTCCTGCGGGCCGCCACCACCACGCCGGGTTCCCCCGCGTGTGTTGCCACCAGCGTGAACGCCCCTTCCAGCCGTTGGGCAGCAATCTGCATCGCCTTGGCGAGGCGGCTCCCGGCACCCTGCCCGTCCGTGGTGCCGTCGGCGGCGCCGGTTTCAACACCCGCAAGGCTCCTGTAGGCCTCACCCAACAAGGTGGCGGCAACTTCGGAGTCGGTCTCGGAGGCAAAGCTGTGTCCGCGCGCAAGCAGTTCAGCCTTGAGGATCGAATAGTTTTCAATGATCCCGTTGTGGACCACGGCCAGCGCACCGCCGTCAACAACGTGTGGGTGCGCGTTTGCGTCCGAGGGCGCCCCGTGCGTGGCCCAGCGGGTGTGGCCAATGCCCGTGGCAGCCGCAGGCAGCGGGTTCCGCTCAAGTTCATCCAGGAGATTCACGAGCTTGCCGCTCTTTTTGCGCATCTCAATGCCACCGGCACCGGCCACCGCAACACCCGCGGAGTCATAGCCGCGATATTCCAGACGGCGCAGCCCTTCCACCAGCACCTCGAGGGCACGGTGATTGGCTGACAAACTAGTTCCTTGAGCCGGGGCGGTACCGGCGTATCCCACAATTCCACACATGAAAAACAATCATAAACCCAGCGGGCTTTGCAGGACGTTCTACGTCCTGCCGCGGCGGCGGCCCTGAAAACGAACCACGGTTTCGCACCCGTCAGGACCCCGGCGTTTCCCACCCCGCCTCAAACAAGGCAGAATTGAGATTGTGACAGCGCAAAGAACCGAGTCCGGCAGCACCGTCAGTGCCTCCCCTTTCGTGGAACTGGACCGACAGACATGGTCGCGCCTGGCCAATAAAATCGAGCAGCCCCTCGACGAGGATGACGTCCAGCGCCTGCGGGGACTGGGCGATCAGCTGAACATGCGTGAAATACATGACGTCTATTTACCGCTGTCGCGACTGCTCAACTTGTACGTTGGCGCTGCCGGGCACCTCCACAACGCCACCACCACCTTTCTTGGCGAGCATGGCTCCCGCACACCGTTTGTGATCGGCGTGGCAGGCTCCGTCGCAGTGGGGAAGTCCACCACAGCCCGAGTGTTGCGTGAGATGCTCCGACGCTGGCCCGACACACCCAATGTGGAACTTGTCACAACGGACGGCTTCCTTTACCCCAATGCCGAGCTGGAGCGCCGGGGCCTCATGGGCCGCAAAGGCTTCCCCGAATCCTACGACCGCCGTGGCCTGCTCCGTTTCGTCAGCGCCGTGAAAAGCGGTGCCGAGGAAGTCCGCGCCCCCATGTACTCACACCTGACGTACGACATCCTCACCGACAAAGAGGTTGTGGTGCGCCGCCCCGACGTCCTCATCGTCGAGGGGCTGAACGTCCTGGCCGCCGCCCGCCCCCGCAGCGACGGCCGCTCCGGCCTGGCAGTCAGCGACTTCTTCGACTTTTCCATCTATGTCGATGCCAAGACCAGCAACATTGAGAAGTGGTACGTGGAACGGTTCCGGTCACTGCGCACGGGCGCATTCGCCGATCCGGACTCCTACTTCCGCCGCTATGCCGACCTGTCCGATGCCGAGGCAACCGCCACGGCATCCCAGATTTGGAAGAACATCAACGAGCCGAACCTGCTGCAGAATGTGCTGCCCACCCGCGGCCGCGCCCAGCTGGTGCTGACCAAGGACGCCGACCACTCCATCCGCCGCATGCTCTTGAGGAAGGTCTAGTGCCGGTTGTGGGCTTCCACCAGGCCCGCCGGCCCAGGCTGACACTTGGAACCCGGCTGCGGCGCGGGCTGTCCTGGCCCCGCCCGGGCGGCATCGCCGTCTCCGTGGCCGGAGCAGCCCTCGTCTTCTCCTGCGCCCTGGCCTTCAGCCCGGCTGCCACTCCCCAGCCGCCAGCCGTCGCGGCGGCCCCTTCCCTGCCCAGCACGACGACGGACCCCGCCCCGGCGCCAAGCCAGCCTTCCCCTGTGGCTGGCGAGAGCGGCCCTGCGGACCCTTCCAGCGCACCGCCGACACTGTCCGTGTCGGGCAATACCGCGGCGCCCATCCAGCCGGCAACCACCGCTCCCGTAACCACCGCTCCGGCGACCACCGCTACGGCTCCCCCGGTGACCGGAGCCGCCCCGGATGCGCCGATTCAAGAACTCTTCGCCACGGGCAGCCTTTCCAAGACGGACCCCCTGCTTTTGGACATTGACAACCCAGGCAGCCCGCTGGTCCTGGTGAACAAGCACCGACTCCTGGCACCGAAGGACTACGCGCCTGCTGATTTGGTGACGCCTGCAGTCTTGTCCGGTTCGGCCGAGCCGGTTCTGGTCCGTGCCGAGGCAGCTGCAGCCGCCGAACGCATGTTTGCAGCCGCGGCCGCCGACGGGGTCAGCATCACCGTCAAGAGCAGCTACCGCTCCTTCGACACCCAGGTGTCCGTCTACAACGGCTATGTGGCCAACAAAGGCGAAGCAGCAGCGGACTCAACCTCGGCCCGCCCCGGCTACTCGGAACATCAAACCGGGTTGGCCATCGACATTGGCGATGCCAACGCGGACTCGGCATGCGACTTCAACTCATGTTTTGCAGAAACAGCCGCCGGTCAATGGGTCGCCGCGCACGGGACCGAGCATGGCTTCGCAGTCCGTTACGTCCCCGGTGCGGAAAATGTCACAGGCTATCTTGCCGAACCCTGGCATCTGCGCTATTTGGGGACGGAAGTTGCCCAGGACATGAAAGCACGCGGCATCCACAGCTACGAAGAATATTTGGGGCTGCCCGGCGCACCCGGGTACAAATAGTTTTTAGAAACAATTCGGCTGGAGTTTCCCCATGAATCACTTGGAGTGCGGTACCTTGGTGACATGTTAAAGGGATTTAAAGAGTTCATAATGAAGGGCAATGTCGTTGACCTTGCCGTCGCCGTCGTCATTGGTGCAGCCTTTGGGGCAGTTGTAAACTCCCTGGTGGAGAATGTACTGATGCCGCTTATTGCAGCCTTGTTCGGCTCCACCAACTTCGACAGCTTTGCTCTGCTGACGATCAATGGCGTTGATATCAAGTTCGGTGTGTTCCTCACCGTCCTGGTCAACTTCCTGATTGTTGCCGCAGCCATTTACTTCATTGTCGTGGTCCCCATGAACCACATGATCGCCCGCCGCAATGCCAAACTCGGCATCAAGGATGAAGAGCCTGCGGTTGAACCGGAAATTGAATTGCTGACCGAAATCCGTGATGCACTCCGCACCCGTCCCACCGGTGGCCTGCACTAATCGTTGACCGTTATCCAACAAACCAACACAAAGAAGGCGGCGCCCCCGTGGGGACGCCGCCTTCTTTGTGTTGGAAGCCTGCGGGGTGCTTGAAAAGCTTTAGAGTGACAATTCCGCTGTTACGACACTGACCAGGTCGCTGCAAATTCTTTCCGCGGTCGCAATGTCTCCGGCCTCAACCATGACGCGCACCAGGGCTTCTGTTCCTGAGGGGCGCAGCAGCACCCGGCCGGTGTCGCCGAGCTCGGCCTCGGCCTTGGCCACGGCTGCGTTGATGGCCGGCACCAGCGATGCACGGCTCTTGTCCACGTTTTTGACGTTGACCATGATTTGGGGCAGCTTTGTCATGGCCCCGGCGAGTTCCTTCAGCGTCCTGCCGGTTTTGGCCACCTGGGCGGCCAGCTGCAGGCCCGTGAGCAGCCCGTCACCCGTGGTGGCGTACTTGGAGAAGATGACATGCCCCGACTGTTCTCCGCCGAGCGTGTAGTCCCCGCGCCGCATCTCTTCCAGCACGTAGCGGTCCCCAACACCGGTCTCACGGATCGTGATGCCCGCCTCGCGCAAGGCAATCTTCAAACCGAGGTTGCTCATGACCGTGGCGACCAGGACGTCGTCCTTGAGTTCACCGGCCGCCTTCTGGGCCAAGGCAAGGACGGCCATGATCTGGTCTCCGTCGATGATGTTGCCTTCATGGTCCACGGCCAGGCAGCGGTCAGCGTCGCCGTCGTGGGCAATGCCGAGGTCAGCGCCGATGGCGAGCACGGTCTCCTGCAGCAGTTCCAAGTGGGTGGACCCCACACCGTCGTTGATGTTCAGCCCGTCAGGGGCGGCACCAATGACGGTCACCTCGGCGCCGGCGTCAGTAAACACCTGCGGTGAGCACCCGCTGGCAGCCCCGTGGGCGCAGTCGAGAACGATCTTCAAGCCGTCGAGACGGTGCGGCAGGGTCCCCAGCAGATGCAGCACATAGCGGTCTTCCGCGTCGGAGAAGCGCTGGATGCGTCCGACGTCGACACCCACCGGCCGGAAGGCGTCTTGTTGCAGCTGGGCTTCGATGGCGTCCTCGACGTCGTCGGGCAGCTTGGTGCCGCCCCGGGCAAAGAACTTGATCCCATTGTCGGGTGCCGGGTTGTGGGAAGCGGAAATCATCACGCCAAAGTCCGCGCCGAGATCAGCGATGAGAAATGCGGCGGCCGGGGTGGGCAGCACACCAGCGTCGTAAACGTCGACGCCGGCACTGGCAAGGCCCGCTTCAACGGCCGCCCCAATGAACTCACCGCTGGCTCTGGGGTCGCGGGCAATCACGGCCCGGGGCCGCCTTCCCTCGCTCATTTGCTCGTGTCCAAGGACCACCGCAGCGGCTTGGGCGAGTGACAAGGCCAATTCAGCCGTCAGCAGGCCATTGGCCAAACCGCGGACACCGTCTGTTCCAAATAATCTTGACATCAGGATCAGTCTAAATCATCGGCCTGCCAAAACTAACAACGCGGCTCACTGACCTGCACCACGCGCTTAACACCGCAGCATTCAGCGCCGCTTTTCGGTGGCCGCGCCAGCACTTGCGGCGTTCCTCCCTGCCTGCCGTGCGCAACAGCCGCCCTGCCAGCCCGGGAAGTGCCTTGGGCCCGGGCAGGGCGCCGTTTGGGCGGAAGGGCTGGCCGCCGTCCACGTTCGACGTCGGGAGGCTCCCCTGGCCCTGCGGTCAGGCTCACGCCGGCACACCACAGCGGGGGTGGTGCCGGGTCGAGCCAAAAGACCTGCCGGAGGCGGTTGCGCATTGGACAAGACTCCGCCAACGGTGACGGGAGAGCGGTGACGGGAGTTGGGCAGGACACAAAAGATCCCCGGCCGCTTGGCGACCGGGGATCTTTTGCGAAGCGCAATAAATTTAGCGCTTGGAGTACTGCGAAGCCTTGCGAGCCTTCTTGAGACCAGCCTTCTTGCGCTCGATGACGCGGGCGTCACGAGTCAGGAAGCCTGCCTTCTTCAGGATGGCGCGGTTGTTCTCGGCATCGATCTCGTTCAAGGAACGAGCAACGCCCAAACGCAACGCACCGGCCTGGCCGGAGGGGCCGCCACCGTGGATGCGGGCCCACACGTCGTAGGCGCCGTCCAGGTCCAGGATGCGGAACGGGTCGTTCACTTCCTGCTGGTGCAGCTTGTTCGGGAAGTAGTTGGACAGCTCGCGGCCGTTGACAACCCACTTGCCGGTGCCGGGAACGACGCGAACGCGGGCAATTGCCTGCTTGCGACGGCCAACAGCAGCGCCGGAGACGGTAAGTGCCGGGCGTTCCTTCTTGGGGGCTGCTTCTGTTGCAGCCGAGCTTTCGCTGGTGTAGCTGGTCAAAACTTCTTCCTCGGCCACAACGGCCTCGGTGTTCAGCTCTTCAGTGTTCTGAGCCACAATTCTCCTTGATTAATGATTTAGGTGGTGGCCAGGACTACTGGGCGACCTGGGTGATTTCAAACGTCTGGGGCTGCTGCGCACCGTGGGGGTGCTCGGCGCCGCGGTAGACCTTCAGCTTGGTGATCTGGGCGTTGCCCAGCTTGGTCTTGGGGAGCATGCCGGCGACGGCCTTCTCCACTGCGCGAACCGGGTTTTTCTCCAACAGTTCGGCATAGTTCACGCTGGACAGACCGCCCGGGTAACCGGAGTGGCGGTATGCGCGCTTTTGTTCGAGCTTGGCGCCGGTCAGGGCAACCTTCTCGGCGTTGATGATGATGACGAAATCGCCCATATCCATATGGGGAGCGAAGGTCGGCTTGTGCTTTCCACGCAGCAGTGTTGCGGTCTGGCTGGCAAGACGGCCCAAGACAACGTCATTGGCATCGATGATGTGCCACTGACGGTTGATATCGCCGGGCTTCGGGGTATACGTACGCACGGTTTTTGCCTTCGTTTCTTGTTCTAGGTGGTGTCACAGATGGTTGACACCTGCTATCTATGCGTTTACCGGAACAGAGGTGAGGGCTCCAACACCAGTCATCCTTACACTTCCCGATGACGCCCGCTCAGAGGTAGTCCTGCAACCGGACCTGAAACGGGCGCGTGGTATCGAGATAGGACACGCACAACGACTATCAACGATACCTTTAATACTGCCGCCGGGTCAAAGCGGGATGCATGGTGGGTCCGCTTTCATCACCGAACGGCTTCCGGAACCGCCCGCCGGGTCCTCGTCAGAACGGCACGATCATGCATTGCCGTTTCGTGGGGATAGTGGACTTCCTCCAAAATGAGCGGGTGGGGCGCGGCCAAAACAGACTTTGCGTCCCGTATTCCCGCGACTAAACGCGCATGCATCCACTCGGGGGATTCCTGCCCCTCCCCGATGCGCAAGGAAGCACCCAGCAGCGCCCGCACCATGTTGTGACAGAACGCGTCGGCCTGGACGTTGACATTAATCACACCGTCGGCGGCCTGCTCGAAATCAAAACGTTGCAGGGTTCGCACAGTGGTGGAGCCTTCCCGCGGTTTCGCGAACGCCTGGAAATCCTGCAGCCCCAACAAGGGCGCCGCTGCCTGGTTCATCAGCGCCACGTCCAGATCACGCTCGTGCCACAGCGTCAGGGCCCGCTGCAGCGGATCCTTGCGGGTGGAGCCGTCTGCAATCCGGTAGCTGTATCGGCGCCACAGGGCCGAGAACCTCGCATCGAAGCCCACGGGCGCCCGGGAGGCGTCGACGATCTCAACGGTTCCGCGCAGCTCCCGCAGGACCATGCCCAGGGCCCCGTTGAGGCGGCGTCTGAGCGAATGCTCCGGCACCACGTCGTGTCCCCGCCGCAGCCCGTCCCACTCCTCCGGCGTCACGTCAAAATGCGCCACCTGGCCGCGGGCGTGCACACCCGCGTCGGTGCGTCCGGCGACGGTCAGCCTGACGGGCCGGCGCACGATCACGGCCAGTGCCTGCTCAATCACGCCCTGGACGGTGCGCTCGACTGGTTGGATGCCCCACCCGCTGTACGGCCCGCCGTCGTACGCTATGTCCAGGCGCGCCCGAATCAGGCCTTGATATTCGGGGGTCAGTTTGGGGTTGTGCATGGAATCGATTCTACCGGTCTCCGGAACGCCGCAGGCATGCAGAAGGACCCGCCACCCCTGGGGTGACGGGTCCTTCACGGCAGTACTTCGGCTTTCGCGAAAGTGCTACTTGGTCTCTTCAGCAGCAGCTTCGTCGGCCACAACTTCGGTCTCGACAACGTCTTCGACCGGAGCTTCTTCAACCGGGGCAGCCTTGGCGGCAGCAGCGGTTGCTTCCTTCACGACGGCCTGCTTGGCGCTGACCGGTTCCAGAACGAGCTCGATGACAGCCATGGGAGCGTTGTCGCCCTTGCGGTTGCCGATCTTGGTGATGCGGGTGTAGCCGCCGTCGCGGTTCTCCACAGCCTTGGCGATGTCGGTGAACAGCTCATGGACAATGCCCTTGTCGCTGATCAGGCCGAGGACGCGGCGGCGTGAGGCCAGGTCCCCACGCTTTGCGAAAGTTACCAGTCGCTCTGCGTAGGGGCTCAGGCGCTTGGCCTTGGTCAAGGTGGTGGTGATCCGCTTGTGCTCGAAAAGCGAGGCGGACAGGTTCGCGAGCATCAAGCGCTCATGAGCCGCTCCGCCTCCGAGGCGGGGACCCTTGGCGGGTGTAGGCATGGTGTTTCTCCTCAAGTGTCGCCGAACCATGGCGGACACATCAGCTGTGTCCGCCCGGTCGGCTTAAAATTAGTTGTTCGGCTTAGAGCTCGTCGTCGCCAAATGCGTCGTCGTTCTCATCAAGTGCTGCGGCACGGGCGGCCAGATCGAACCCTGGAGGGGAATCCTTCAGGGACAGACCGAGCTCAACCAGCTTTGCCTTTACCTCGTCGATGGACTTCGCACCAAAGTTGCGAATGTCCATCAGGTCAGCCTCTGAGCGAGCAACGAGTTCACCCACGGAGTGGATGCCCTCACGCTTGAGGCAGTTGTAGGAACGAACCGTCAGGTCCAGGTCCTCGATCGGCAGCGCCATGTCAGCGGCAAGAGCGGCGTCCGTCGGGGACGGGCCAATCTCGATGCCTTCAGCGGCGGTGTTCAGCTCGCGGGCCAGGCCGAACAGTTCAACCAGCGTCGTGCCGGCAGAGGCAATGGCATCCCGCGGGGAGATGGCCTGCTTGGTCTCTACATCAACAATCAGCTTGTCAAAGTCGGTGCGCTGTTCAACACGGGTGGCTTCCACGCGGAAGGTCACCTTCAAAACGGGAGAGTAGATGGAGTCAACCGGGATGCGGCCGATCTCTGCATCGACGTTCTTGTTCTGGGCTGCCGAAACGTAGCCGCGGCCGCGCTCAATGGTCAGTTCGAGTTCGAACTTGCCCTTCGAGTTCAGCGTGGCAATGTGCATGTCGGGGTTGTGGAATTCCACACCGGCCGGAGGAGCAATGTCGGCTGCCGTGACAACGCCGGGGCCCTGCTTGCGCAGGTAGGCGACGACGGGCTCGTCATGCTCCGAAGACACGGAGAGTCCCTTGATGTTAAGGATGATCTCAGTGACATCTTCCTTGACACCGGGAACCGTGGTGAACTCATGCAGAACACCATCGAGGCGGATGCTGGTGACAGCAGCGCCAGGAATGGAGGACAGCAAGGTCCGACGCAGGGAATTTCCCAGGGTGTAACCGAAGCCTGGCTCCAGCGGTTCGATAACAAACCGTGAGCGATTCTCGGAAACTACTTCTTCAGATAGGGTGGGGCGCTGTGCAATGAGCACTGGGTTTTCCTTTCAGCGAGCATCCGCTATATGACGCAACACAGGTAGTGGAAATGGCGGCTGACGAGACTTAACGGCGTCGGAGTTGGCCCCCACCGAGGGTGAAGGCCAACTCTGATGCATCAATTCTCGTTATACGCGACGGCGCTTGGGCGGACGGCAGCCGTTGTGGGCGCTGGGGGTGACATCCGAGATGGAGCCAACCTCAAGTCCAGCAGCCTGCAGCGAACGGATAGCCGTTTCGCGGCCCGAGCCCGGACCCTTTACGAAAACGTCAACCTTGCGCAGTCCGTGCTCCTGTGCGCGCTTGGCAGCTGCTTCAGCAGCCATCTGTGCAGCGTACGGAGTTGACTTGCGCGAGCCCTTGAAGCCAACTTCACCGGCGGAAGCCCATGAGATGACAGCACCGTTGGGATCCGTGATGGAAACGATGGTGTTGTTAAAGGTGCTCTTGATGTGCGCCTGGCCCAGCGCAATATTCTTTTTATCCTTGCGACGCGGCTTACGAACCGCTCCACGAGTCTTTGGGGGCATTTTATTCTCCTACGAAAGTTTAATGAGGGGTCGGCATAAGCTGAAACCCACGCTTGCCAGATGGGTGAAGAATGCTCTGAGGCATTTTTCGATCCGGCTGGCGGGTTTTACTTGCCGGCCTTCTTCTTGCCTGCGACGGTACGCTTCGGACCCTTGCGGGTGCGTGCGTTGGTCTTCGTGCGCTGGCCATGCACGGGCATGCCGCGACGGTGGCGGATACCCTGGTAGCTGCCAATTTCCACCTTGCGGCGGATGTCAGCTGCTACTTCGCGGCGAAGGTCACCCTCAACCTTGTAGTTACCCTCGATGTTGTCACGCAACTGAACGAGTTCAGCGTCAGAAAGGTCCTTGACACGGACGTCCGGGGAGATCCCCGTTTCGGCCAGGACATTCTTTGCACGGGTCTTGCCCACGCCGTAGATGTATGTAAGCGCTACTTCCAGCCGCTTTTCGCGGGGAAGGTCTACGCCAGCGAGACGTGCCATATGTGGCTGCTCCTTGTGTAAACCGGAGGTCCTAGACAGTACACCCGCATATTTTATCGATGCGGCCCTGGCCTCCGACCAGGGGTCCATTGGCACGGTTGCGGATTGCTCCGCCTTCGTCCAACTTGTGCTGCCTTATTAATTTACTTGCGTGAGCAACAGCCCGGGTTCCTGCCTCAAAGAGGAAGGATTAGCCCTGGCGCTGCTTGTGGCGCGGGTTCTCGCAGATCACCATGACTCGACCGTTACGGCGAATCACCTTGCACTTATCGCAGATCTGCTTGACGCTCGGCTTGACCTTCATGGCATTCCTTTGCGTGATTGCAGTTGTGGTTATTTGTAGCGGTAGACGATACGACCACGGGTAAGGTCGTACGGGCTCAGCTCCACCACAACTCGGTCCTCAGGAAGGATACGAATGTAGTGCTGGCGCATTTTTCCTGAGATATGGGCAAGAACGATGTGCTTGTTCGTCAGCTCAACACGAAACATCGCGTTGGGCAGCGCTTCAGTCACAACGCCCTCGATCTCAATGACCCCGTCTTTCTTGGCCATATCCTCCGCTAACTTTGTTGCGCCGACATAGGCAGCCCCTGTGGGGACCGGTTTCAGATCGGCGTTCGATTTGCTACTGATTATTGTTTATCCGCATGCGCCCGGCACGAATGACTTAACGCCAAGTCCCGCCGCGCACCCCACAGAATAGCAGGCACAGACAACCAACAACCTACTCTAGTCCAATTTGGCAAATATGTTAAATTGACCCCTCAGGCACCTGGCCGGGGAACGGCAGCAGTGTGCCCGCCGGAGTCGTCACCGGTTCCGCCTGCGCGACACCGTCGAGGATGGCCAGGCGCACCGCCTCAGCCGCCGCGCTTTGGAGTTCGATGAGCGCGGCAACGGGCACCTCCGGATGCGGCACCAGTTCGTTGGCGCAGGTGGCCAGCACAAAGATCGTGTCCCCGTCTGCCAGGGTGTGGACGGGGTTCAGCGCCCGGGCCATGCCGGCGTGTGCCGCAGTGGCCGTGCGCTTGGCCTCCGCCACCGTGAGCACGGCATTGCTCGCCACCACCACCAGCGTCGTGTTCAGCCCCTCCCCCGCCACCGGGGCGGTGGCACCAGGCCGCCACGGGACACCGGCAGCATTCACCACGGCAAGGGCGCCCACGACGATGTGCCCGTTATCCCCCGTCAGGTGGACGGACGCCGTTCCCAGCCCGCCCTTGAAGCTGCCGGCCCCCATGGCCGCGCCGGTCCCGGCACCCGCGTTCCCGCGCACGACGTCGGCCCCTTCAGTTGAGCCTGCAGCGTCAAGTGCCGCCTCGTAACCCATGTCCGGGGTTGGGCGGGCTGAGAAGTCGCCGCCGCGGCCCAGGTCAAAAATTGCTGCGGCGGGAACGATGGGCACAACCCCGCCCGGGACAGCGAAGCCGCGCCCGTTTTCCTCGCACCAGCGCTGCACCCCGCCGGCGGCCGCCAACCCGTAGGCGCTGCCGCCCGTCAGCGCCACGGCGTCGACCGTGGGAACCATGGTGGTCGGATCCAGGGCATCCGTCTCATGTGTTCCGGGTCCCCCACCGCGAACGTCTACGGAACCGATGGTGCCCGGCGGCGGCAGGACAACGCTGACGCCCGTGAGCCACCCGCCGGTGCTGCGCTGGGCCTGTCCGACGCGGATGCCCGGCACATCCGTGATTGATCCGACGCCGGAGCCCATGGATCCTGTTCCGGCAGCGCCGCTGGAACGGTCCCGCTGCTCCCCTGCAGGGCTTTCCTGTGCTGCACTGCCGTGGGCCATTTGCCGTACTCCTTCATTGCTGCCGGACGCCTTGTTCCTCGATTATGTCCGTCTCCGGGCCCGGGCACCACCCCACAAACGAGCTCTCTCTCCACGAAACAGCGCCTGCCCCGCGAGCCAGCTGTTGGGCAACAGCTGGATCGCGGGGCAGGCGCTGTTTGGTTGCGGCGTGGGCGCAGGCACCGGCCGGATCAACCATCGGAGGTGGCCAATCGCCGGCAAATGGTCAGCGGCCGAGCGCCGGATTGACCAGGCTGGCGTGGCTGGAGGCTGAGCTCTACTGGAGGTAGGGCTTGACGTTGTCCTCGTATGACTTGGTGATTGAGGCCGATGCCGTGGCGAACGCGGTTGCAGGGTCGGCGTTGGCCAGCAGGATCTTTTCCAACGCAGTGGTCAGGTCCTTGTCGCCGTTGGGGACAAACACGCGGCCCCAGTCCTGGACGCGGGTTGTGGCAAGTTGATCCACAGCCGTGCGGAACTGCGGCGTCTTGGCGTAAACGGCCTTCATGGTTTCCCCCTCCACTGCCGAGGTGCGCACCGGCATGTAGCCGGTGTTGGAAGAGAAGTACGCCGTGTTCTCTGCATTGGTCAGGAACTTCAGGAACATGCCGGCAGCCAACTGCTGCTCCGGCGACTTGCCGGCGGGGATGGCCAGGCCGGTGCCTCCGGTCGGGCATGCCGGGCCGGAGGCGCCCTCGGGCAGGAAGCCGGTGCCGAGATCAAAGGTGGAAGAGTCAAGGATCCCGGTGAGGGAGCCGGTGGAGGCGATGGTGCATCCGGTCAGGCCGGCCCCGAAGTCTGCCACCTGGTCCTTGGCCGTGACTGCCGCGAACTTGTTGTCGTGGACGAGGGCCTGCAGGTACGTGGCGGCTTCAAGGGCTTCCGGCGTGTCCAGGGTCATCGTCCAGTCATCGGAGTAGGCCCCGCCTGCACCCCACAACATGTTGCAGAACCACCAGGCAGTCCATGAGGTGCCCTTGCCCAGACCCAGCGGGACAACTCCGGTTGCGGACTGGATCTTGGGAGCCCACTCGTCGAATTCAGCCCAATTCTTCGGAGCCCGGTCCGGCAGCCCGGCCTTTTCCCACACCGACTTGTTGTAGTAGAACAGCGGTGTGGAGCGGGCATAGGGCACCGCCCAGTGCGCATCCTTGAACTCATAGTCGTTGTACAGGGTGGTGTTGAAGTCCTCTGCCTCGAACTCCAGGTGCTTGGCCAACTGGTCCAGGGGCAGGATCTGGCCGTTGATCATGTAGCGGAACCACCACACATCACTGGCGATCACCAGGTCGGGGACGTTGCTGGACCCCGACGCGGCCTGGAATTTCTGGGCCACCTCGTCGTAGTTGGCGCCCGCTGTGACCAGGTTGACCTTGATGTCGGTTTCGGCCGTGAAGCGCTTGATGATCTCCGTTTCAAGTTCCTTGGACGTGCCCGGGTGGTTGGACCACCAGGTAATTTCAGTGGCAGGTGTCACCGACGCCCAGTCCGTCGCGTTGTCAGTGGCGGCGCCCCCCGCCTCACCCACTGCGGGCCCGCCGCAGGCGGCGAGTGCCGCGGTGCCGCCCATGAGGGCCGCAAGCTGCAGCAGTTGGCGCCGGTTCAGGTTGGCAAATGGTGAAGCGGTCATGATTTTCTCCTTGAGGGGATTGCCTGTCCGCATAATTTTGCGGACTCGAGGCGTAGCTGACACGCGCCTGCGCTTGCAGGCCACGTCGGGGCGATTGAAAGTTGTGGAGCCTCAGCCCGTCACGGATCCGGCGGTGAGGCCGGTGACGATGCGACGCTGCAGCAGGAAGAACACGATCAGCACGGGAACGGTGATCAGAACGGTGCCCGCCATGAGCACGCCCCAGTTGGTGACGCCGTCGTTGTTTTGCAGCAGGGTCAGGCCCACAGGAAGTGTCATCATTTCGGCCTTGTCCACGACCAGCAGGGGCCACAGGTATTCGTTCCACTCGGCAACGATGGAAACCAGCGCCACGGCGGCAATCGTGGGCGCCGAGATCGGGACCACAAACCGCCACAGCCGGGTCCAGTGGCTGGCACCGTCCAACGCGGCAGCCTCCAGGATGGAGACCTCCAGGGTCAGGAAATGTTGGCGGAACAAAAAGGTGCCGAAGGCGCTGGCCAGTCCCGGCACAATCAGGCCCTGGTAGGTGTTGATCCAGCCAAGATCGGAGATCAGCGTGTAGTTCGGGATGATCACGATCTGCTGGGGCACCAATAGTGCAAAGACCACCAGCCCGAACACAAATTTCTTAAACGGGAAGTCCAGAAACACCACGGCATAGGCGGTGGTCAGACCCAGCATGATCTTCAAGCCGGCACCGACGATCGTGGTGATCAGGGAGTTGATGAAGAAGTTGCCAAAGGGAACAGCATCCAGGGCGGCAATGTAGTTGGACAGCTTGAAGCTGTCGGGCAACCACTGGATGGGAACCGTGTAAATTTCGGTTTGTCCCTTGAAGCTTGCCAGCATCATCCACACGAGCGGCAGAATCATGGTTGCGACGGCGAGCAGCATCAGCAGGTAACCACCGACGCGGGGTCTGGCCCGTCGCCGTGCCGGCCCTGCGGCACGGGGCAGTCGGGCAGCCCTGCCGTTGGTGTTGCTGCCGTCCGGACCGCTGCCGTCCGAGTCGCTGCCGTCCGTGGCCGGCCGCATGTCATCGGGGTTCACCATGGGTTTCGCTCTCACTTTGAGGTTCATCAGTAGTGCACCTTCTTCTGGATGTACAGCATTTGTACAGCTGTGACGGCCAGCAGGACAAGGAACAAGATGGTGGCGATGGCCGAGGAATATCCTGCTTGGCCGGCCCCGAATCCCTCTTGGTAAATCTGGTACATCATGGTGGTGGTGCCTTCCAGCGGGCCGCCCTTCGTCATGGCTTGGATGATGTCAAAGGACTGCAGGGAACTGAGCAGGGTGGTGATCGAGAGGAAGAAGGTCGTCGGTCCCAGCAGCGGCAGCACCACATTGCGGAAAGTGGCGAAGGCTCCGGCCCCGTCCAGTTTGGCGGCTTCGAGCAGGTCCCTTGGCACAGCCTGCAACGCGGCCAGATAGATCAAGGCCACGTAGCCAAGGTTCTTCCACAGGTACACGATGATGATCATGGGCAGTGCCCACTGCGGGTCGTTGTACCAGTCAGGCGAGGCAAGCCCGAAAGCGCCCAGCAGTGCCCCGATCACCCCGAAGTTCGGGTCAAACACGAACAGCCAAAGCAGGCCGACGGCGATCCCGGACAGGACGTAGGGTGCCACAACTACCGTGCGGGCGAGCCCGGTGCCGCGCAACTTTTGATTGAGCAACACGGCCACGGCAAGGCCGATCACCATGCCCCCGCCGACGGTCACCAGGGTAAAAACCGCCGTAACCCTGACGACGTTGAGCGTGCTTGGATCCGTAAACCAGTTGACGTAATTGTCGAGCCCCACGAAGCGCGCTGTTGCAGCACCAATGTTCCATTGCAGCAGTGAGTATTGCAGCGACTGCACCAGGGGCTTGTACGTGAAGATGATCAACAGGGCCACATTGGGCCCGGCAAAGAGCAGGAACAACAGCCACGATTTCCATGGTCTGCGGCGCTTGCGCTGCGGGCCCGTTTCGCCAGTGTTTTTTTGGCTGCCGCGCTGCTTCTGTCGGACACTGCTGCCGGGGTTCGGCGTCAGGGCCGTGGTGGCCAGTTGTGCCATGGGGCTAGCTGCCCACCGTGACGGGGCGTTCCGAGGCCTGCGCCGGCACAGCTGCCGCAGGCACGGCTGCCGCTGCCCTGGCGGCCTGGATCAGCGCTGGATCATCGGTGCAGATTCCGTCCGCGCCCATGTCAAACAGCTCCCGCGCACGCCCGCTGTCGTTGACTGTCCAGACCCAGGCCTGGAGACCGGCAGCGTGGATGGTTTCAATGTCTTCCCGGTCCAGCCCGCCCTCCCAGATCGAGACGCCCTCGCCGTTGTTGTTCAAGGCAAAGGCAATGGCTTCAGAGAGCCCACGACCGGCAAATTCTTCCTCCCCCGCCTCGCCGGGCAGCAGCGCACGAATCTTTTCAAGCCTGCCGATGCAGAGCGGGTACACGGTCGCTCCGGGGACCTTCCGGCCCAGTTCGGACAAGGCATTCCAGTCCGCTGACGAGGCAAACCAGTCAAGGCCGGCAATGCCTGCCACAACTTCGGCGACCGGCCCTGTTGAGGTTGCGTCCTTGAGTTCAATGTTGACCCGAACCCTGCCGGCGGCCAGCTTGAGCACCTGGGCCAGCGTGGGCACAAACTGGCCACCGCCTGCGTCCAGCAGGCCCAGTTGGCGGGCCGTGAATTCGTTGATGCTGCCGGTGCCGTTGGTGGTGCGGTCGGCCGTGTCGTCATGGATGACGACGGGAATCCCGTCAGCCGAGAGGTGGACGTCAAGTTCGATGCCGTCAACACCCAGCTCGACGGCACGGGAGAAGGCGGACAGCGTGTTCTCCGGGAGGTGCGCTGAAACTCCTCGGTGGGCATAAATGCGCATATGGTTGCACTCCTCGCAATGGTGGTCAGAGGGGTCTGCCACGCCCTGTCGGCGTGCGCCCCTTCGGCTTCAGTGACCAAGTTACGGAGTGCAATGCCCCTTTTGGTGGCGGCAAGATGGACGGCAGGCAAACACGCCTGAAATTGTTGGCCCAAAACGAAGCTGACCCGCAGTTGTGGTTGCAAAACACCCGGAATTCGGGTGATTTGCGACCACAACTGCGGGTCAGCTGAAAAGGAGAGGCGGGTGCGGTGCCTAGTCCAGCGGCACGGGCGTGACACCCAACGGCGCAAGCCGCTCCGCACCGCCGTCGGCCGCGGTCAGGACCCAGATGCCTTTGGCGTGGACAGCCACCGAGTGTTCCCAATGGGCCGCGCGGGCCTTGTCTGTGGTGACGACCGTCCAGTCGTCCTGCAGCGTGATGGTGTCCAGGCCCCCGCGCACCAACATCGGTTCAAGGGCCAGACACATGCCGGGCTTGAGCTTGGGGCCGCGGTGCTTGGACGAGTAGTTCAGCACGTCCGGCGGCATGTGCATGGCCGAGCCGATGCCGTGGCCGACGTAGTCTTCCAGGATGCCAAGTTCCGGCCCCGGCTGCGAGGTGACGTACTCGTCAATGGCATCGCCAATGTCGCCAACATACTTGGCGGTGGCCATGGCGGCAATGCCGCGCCACATGCTTTCCTCCGTGATGTCGCTGAGGCGGCGGTCCGCCGGATCCTCGGCTGCGGGACCGCCGACGATGGTGCTGCGGGCGGAGTCGGAATGCCAGCCTTCAACGATGGCACCGCCGTCGATGGAGATCAGGTCACCGGCGGCCAGGACGCGCGGGCCGGGGATCCCGTGGACCACTTCCTCGTTCACGGAGGTGCAGATGGATGCCGGGAAGTCGTAGTAGCCCAGGAAGTTGGAGGTGGCCCCGGCCTTCTTCAACTCGGCGGCGAAAACAGCGTCCAACTCACCTGTCGTGACGCCCGGGGCGACGGCAGCAATCGTGGTGTTCAGGGCGGCGTCAAGAATGAGCCCGCTGCGGCGCATGATGCGCATCTGGTCGATGGTCTTGTATTCAATTTTTTGCTGGCCAAACGCCATGAATGAATCCTTTCGTCAAAATGCTGGAGGGCTCCTCCCCGATAACGCGGGAAGGAGCCCTCCTTCACAACCCGGCACCTGTGCGGCACCGTTGATAATGCTTCCTGCCGAGAGCGGCAGGCTAGACGTTTTTGATGGCGTCCATAATGCGCGCCGTCACGTCGTCCATCTCGCCCAAGCCATCAACCTTGGCCAGAATGCCGCGCTCCGCATAGCGGGACACTACAACCTCGGTTTGTTCACGGTAGAGATCGAGACGGTGCCGGATGACCTCTTCGGTGTCATCACTGCGTCCGGTTTCCAGGGCGCGGCCCAACAGGCGCTTGACGAGTTCTTCGTCGTCGGCCGTCAACTGCACGACGACGTCGAGGCTTGCCTCAGCGGCGGCCAGGATGTCGTCGAGTTCATCCACCTGGGGAGAGGTGCGCGGGTAGCCGTCGAGAAGGAACCCCTCAGCAACGTCAGCCTGGGCGAGCCGGTCACGGACCATCCGGTTGGTGACACTGTCAGGGACGAAGTCACCGTTGTCGATGTATTTCTTCGCTTCAACGCCAAGCGGGGTTTCACCCTTGACGTTGGCGCGGAAAATGTCACCGGTCGAGATGGCGACGATGCCAAGCTCCCGACAGATTCGTTCGGCCTGTGTGCCCTTGCCTGACCCGGGAGGTCCAATGATCAGCATTCTTGTCATCGCAGTAACCCTTCATAGTGGCGTTGTTGGAGTTGCGCATCAATCTGCTTGACTGTCTCCAAACCAACACCGACCACAATCAAGATCGACGTGCCGCCGAACGGGAAGTTCTGGTTGGCCCCAACCATGACCAGGGCGATGAGCGGAATCAAGGCCACAATGCCCAGGTACAGCGAACCAGGCAGCGTGATGCGCGAAATAACGTACTGCAGGTAGTCCTGGGTGGGACGCCCTGCACGGATGCCGGGGATGAACCCGCCGTACTTCTTCATGTTGTCGGAGACCTCTTCAGGGTTGAAGGTGATCGCGACGTAGAAGTAGGTGAACCCGATGGTGAGCAGGAAGTACATCAGCATGTAGATGGGGTGGTCACCACGGGTGAGGTAGTTGTTGACCCACTCAATCCAGGCCGGTGCGTCCCCGCCGTCGGCCGGTGTGGCGAACTGGGCCAGGAGAGCCGGCAGGTACAGCATCGAGGAAGCAAAGATAACCGGGATAACACCGGCCATGTTCACCTTGATCGGGATGTAGGTGCTGGTGCCGCCCATGGTGCGGCGGCCGACCATGCGCTTGGCGTACTGAACAGGGACCCGTCGCTGGGACTGCTCAACAAAGACAACCAGTGCCACTACCAACAGACCGATGACCATGACCATCAAGAACGTGCCCCAGCCCTGGGTCTTCAGGATGGCACCCAAGGAGGTGGGGAACATTGCCGCAATGGCAACGAAGATCAACAGGGACATGCCGTTGCCGACACCCTTTTCGGTGACAAGCTCGCCCATCCACATGATCAAGCCGGAACCGGCGGTCAAGGTGATGATGAGCAACAGGATCGTGATCAAGTTGTCGTTGGGGATCAACGCACCAGGAGTGCCGGCGGCGCCACAACCGGCAAAGAGCTGCCCGGACCGTGCCAGCGTCACCAAGGTTGTCGCGTTGAGCAAGCCCAAGGCGATGGTGAGGTAACGCGTGTACTGGGTCAACTGGCCCTGGCCCTGTGCACCTTCAAGGTGCAGTTCCTGGAACCGGGGGATCACCACACGCAGCAGCTGCACAATGATGCTCGCCGTAATGTAGGGCATGATGCCCAAGGCAAAAATGGAAACCTGCAGCAAGGCGCCGCCGCTGAACAAGTTGACAAGCTGGTAGATGCCCTCGCTTGTGTCAGCAGCATTCACGCACTGTTGGACATTTCGGTAATCAATTCCAGGCGATGGGATAAAAGCACCCATGCGGAAGATGGCAAGAATTCCCAGCGTGAACAACAACTTGCGTCGCAGATCAGGCGTGCGAAAGGCGCGGCCAAATGCGGTAAGCAAGCGTCCTCCTGATGTCTAGTAATGGCGTTGGCTTCAGAAATGAAGCCCAAGGAAAGAGTCTAATGGGTGATCTGACTCTCTTTGTAACTGTGACCGTCAAGCAAGTCCAAGGACTTGAACAAAATGACACACGCCCAACAAAACGAAAGACCCCTGGCGGGCGGAACATGAGCTCCGCCCACCAAGAGTCAAGTCGCTAGATGTGCGCAATTGTGAACTTTTACAGTTCGGTGGTGGTGCCACCTGCAGCAGTGATCTTCTGTACTGCGCTGGAGGAGAAAGCGTCGGCGGCGATGTCAACCTTGACGGTGATTTCGCCGGTGCCGAGCACCTTCACGAGCTGGTTCTTGCGAACCGCACCCTTTTCAACCAGTGCCTCGACGGTGACAACGCCACCTTCGGGGAAGAGCTCGTTCAGCTTGTCCAGGTTTACAACCTGGAACTCAACGCGGAACGGGTTCTTGAAGCCACGCAGCTTCGGCAGGCGCATGTGCAGCGGCAGCTGGCCGCCGGCAAAGCCAGCCTTTACCTGGTAGCGGGCCTTGGTACCCTTGGTACCGCGGCCTGCGGTCTTACCCTTGGATGCTTCACCACGGCCAACACGGGTTTTAGCCGTCTTGGCGCCGGGTGCCGGTCGCAGGTGGTGAACCTTCAGCGCGTTCTGCTTTTCAGCAGTTTCAGCAGTGTTCTTTTCAGCCACTTTACTTCGTCTCCTCAACCTTGATCAGGTGCGGAACCGTGTTGACCATCCCAACGGTCACTGCGTCAGCTGAGCGGACAACAGAGTGACCGATGCGCTTGAGACCCAGTGAGCGAAGGGTGTCCTTCTGGAACTGCTTGGCGCCGACGACGCCCCTAACCTGAGTGATTTCCAGCTTCTTCTCAGAAACCTGAACATTCTTCGGTGTAGTCATTACAGACCTGCCTTTTGCATATTGCGCAACAGCACGGCCGGAGCAACCTCGTCCAAAGGCAGGCCGCGGCGAGCCGCAACAGCCTTGGGGTCTTCCAAGCCCTTCAACGCAGCAACTGTTGCGTGAACAATGTTGATGGCGTTGGAGGAACCCAGTGACTTGGACAGCACGTCATGGATGCCAACGCATTCCAGGATGGCGCGAACCGGGCCACCGGCGATAACACCGGTACCGGCAGCAGCCGGACGCAGCAGGACGACGCCGGCAGCGGCCTCGCCCTGTACGCGGTGCGGAATGGTCTTGCCCACCAGGGGGACGCGGAAGAAGGTCTTCTTGGCCTCTTCAACACCCTTGGCAATGGCGGCCGGAACTTCCTTGGCCTTGCCGTAGCCGACGCCAACCAGGCCGTTGCCGTCACCAACGATGACGAGCGCGGTGAAGCTGAAGCGACGACCACCCTTGACAACCTTGGCAACACGGTTGATGTTGACTACGCGCTCGATGAACTGGCTCTTTTCAGCCTCGCGTCCACCGTCGCGACCACGGCCACGGCCACCGTCGCGACCGCCTTCGCGGCCTCCACGAGCACCGTCGCGACCGCCACGGCCACGGGCGTTATCGGCGCCTGCAGCAGTCTCGGTCTTCGCGGCTGCACCGTCAGCTGCAGTTGCTTCTGACACAGTGTTCTCCTTGTTAATGTTTTCGGTCACAGTGCCAGACCGCCTTCACGTGCGCCATCAGCAATGGCTGCGACACGGCCGTGGTAGCGGTTACCGCCACGGTCGAAGACAACAGCTTCAATGCCGGCAGCCTTGGCACGCTCTGCAACGAGCTCGCCAACGCGCTTGGCCTTGGCGGTCTTGTCACCGTCGAAGGCGCGCAGATCTGCTTCCAGGGTCGATGCCGACGCCAGGGTCAGACCCTGGGTGTCATCGATGACCTGCACGAATACGTGGCGGGCTGAACGGTTGACCACGAGACGCGGACGTACAGTGGTGCCGCTGACGCGCTTGCGAACGCGCAGGTGACGACGGCCGCGTGCTGCGGCCTTGGACTTTCCTCTTACGGACAGTGCCATGTTACTTACCAGCCTTTCCGACCTTGCGGCGGATGATTTCGCCGGCGTAGCGTACGCCCTTACCCTTGTACGGGTCGGGCTTGCGCAGCTTGCGGATGTTGGCAGCAACTTCGCCCACCTGCTGCTTGTCAATGCCTGACACGGAGAGCTTAGTGGGGCTCTCGACTGTCAGTGTGATGCCTTCGGGTGCCTCAATGGCGACCGGGTGGCTGAAGCCCAGAGCGAACTCCAGGTCCTTGCCCTTGGCGACTACACGGTAACCGGTACCAACAATTTCCAGCTTCTTCTCGTAGCCAGCAGTGACACCGATGATCAGGTTGTCAATGAGGGTGCGAGTCAAACCGTGGAGTGAACGCGAGTTGCGCTCATCGTTGGGACGGGCGACCGTGATGGTGTTTTCTTCGAGTGCAACCGTGATGGGGCTGGCAACTGTGAGTCCCAGCGTTCCCTTCGGGCCCTTGACGGAAACCAGGTTGTCATCAACCTTGACCTCGACGCCGGCAGGCACGGAGATGGGGAGACGTCCAATACGTGACATTTTTCTTTCCCTTCTCTCTCTACTACCAGACGTAGGCGAGGACTTCCCCACCCACGCCCTTCTTGGCAGCCTGACGGTCGGTCAAAAGACCTGATGACGTCGACAGGATGGCGACACCCAACCCACCCAACACGTTGGGGAGGTTTGTGGACTTTGCGTAAACGCGCAGTCCGGGCTTGGAGATGCGGCGCAGGCCGGCGATTGAACGCTCGCGTGCGGGGCCGTACTTCAAGTCGATGGTCATCTTCTTGCCAACCTCAGCGTCTTCAACCTTCCAGGCAGAGATGTAACCCTGTGCCTTGAGGATGTCGGCGATGTGGCCCTTAAGCTTGCTGAACGGCATGGACACTGTGTCGTGGTGTGCCGAGTTTGCGTTGCGCAGACGCGTAAGCATGTCTGCGACAGGATCTGTCATTGTCATTTGGGCGCTTGCCCTTCCTCGTAACGGTTTCCTTCGCGTGGCGCTGAAGGGCTGAAATCAGATTTCAACTCTTCATGCCCGCAGAACGGACCTTTTACGTAGATTATTTATCTTCGGATTTAAACGGGAAGCCGAGCTGCTTGAGCAGTGCGCGGCCTTCGTCATCGGTCTTGGCTGTGGTCACGACTGTGATGTCCATGCCGCGTGTGCGGTCGATGGCATCCTGGTCGATCTCGTGGAACATAACCTGCTCGGTCAGACCGAAGGTGTAGTTGCCGTTGCCGTCGAACTGCTTGCCGCTGAGGCCGCGGAAGTCGCGGATACGGGGCAGTGCCAGTGTGACGAGACGGTCCAGGAATTCCCACATGCGGTCTCCACGCAGCGTGGCGTGGCAACCGATCGGCATGCCTTCGCGCAGCTTGAACTGTGCGATCGACTTGCGGGCCTTGGAAACCTGCGGCTTCTGGCCGGTGATGGCCGTGAGGTCGCGGACGGCGCCGTCAATGAGCTTGGAGTCCTTGGCGGCATCTCCAACACCCATGTTGACAACAACCTTGACCAGGCGCGGAACCTGGTTGACGTTCCCGTAGCTGAATTCCTCGATCAGGGACGCCTTGATTTCCGCTGCGTAGCGGGCCTTCAGGCGAGGAGTGATCGTAGGTGCGTTCTCTGCAACTGAGGCGCTCATGCCAGGTCCTTCCCCGAGGTCTTGGCAACGCGGATGCGTACTTGACGCTCGCGGCCATCGCGCTCAACGGTGTCGATGCGGTAGCCAACGCGAGTCGGCTTCTTCGTGGACGGATCCACTACAGCAACGTTGGAGATGTGAATGGGTGCCTCGACTGTTTCAATGCCACCAGTGTTGGTGCCACGTTCGGTCTGACCGGCCTTGGTGTGCTTGGTGACACGGTTTACGCCCTCAACCAACACGCGGTTGGTTTCGGAGTACACCTTTAGGACCTTGCCCTGCTTGCCACGGTCGCCGCCACGTTCAGCCTTGGCGCCTGTGATGACCTGAACCAGGTCACCCTTCTTGATCTTTGCCATGTGTTACAGCACCTCCGGAGCCAACGAGATGATCTTCATGAACTTCTTGTCACGAAGTTCACGGCCAACCGGGCCGAAGATACGGGTACCGCGAGGGTCCCCGTCAGTCTTGAGAATGACAGCTGCATTCTCATCGAACTTGATGTAGGAACCATCCGCACGGCGGCGTTCCTTCTTGGTGCGAACGATGACAGCCTTGACGACGTCACCCTTCTTTACGTTACCGCCGGGAATTGCATCCTTGACGGTGGCGACAATTGTGTCGCCAATGCCTGCGTAGCGGCGCCCAGATCCACCGAGAACGCGGATGGTCAAGATTTCCTTGGCCCCCGTGTTGTCGGCGACCTTAAGCCGCGACTCCTGCTGAATCACTAGTATCTCCTGTTCGTCGCGCCGGTTCTTGGCCATACAAACTTCTATGGACAAGCCTTGCGGAACGTATTGTTCGGGATGTCTCTCGACGTGCCTGGATTTTGCCAAAACACGCCTAAATACGTCATGCCAACTGCACTTTCCGCACCGGCTGCATGGAAAAAATTCCACGACCGAACGGCAGTTTGTAGTGGCACGAGTATTTACGAGGAAATTGCGCACCTGACTGCCGCGACCGAAAACGGCCACACAGAAAAAGCGCAGCAATAAATAATCCTAGCACGACGGCGGAACCTGGCCGTACGCTGCCGGCCCGCCAAAAGCGTTACCTCCCCCACACCACGCACCTTCGCGCTGGTATCGGAATTCTCTCGGCGACTATCCGACAACCGGCCGCGGGCGACCTTATTGTCTCCTTTACGTCGCCTACGAGAACACCGGCACCAGCGCTGATTCTCGGCGTCACGCCGTCGGGCATTGGATGTTAAACGGCGTTGGGCCCGCCGCCACAAGTGGCAACGGGCCCAACATTCTAGTACTCAGCCACGCACAAGTGCGTGAACTGCTTACTTGGCCTTTTCGACGATCTCGACGAGGCGGAACCGCTTGGTGGCGGACAGCGGACGAGTCTCGCTGATGATGACCAGGTCGCCGATGCCGGCGCTGTTCTCTTCATCATGAGCCTTGTACTTCTTGTTGCGACGCAGAACCTTGCCGTACAAGGCGTGCTTGACGCGGTCTTCGACCTCGACAACGATGGTTTTGTCCATCTTGTCGGAGACGACGTAGCCGCGGAGCTTCTTGCGATCGCCGCGGACAACAGTCTCCGCGCCGGCTTCAGTGTTGTTTACAGAATCGCTCACTTGGCGTCCTCCTCAGATGTTTCAGCCTTCTTGGAGGCCTTCTTGGCTTCCTTGTCAGCCTTCTTGGAGGCCTTCTCCACGGGTGCAGCGGCAACCACGTCCGGGCGAATGCCCAGCTCGCGTTCGCGCAGCACCGTGTAGATGCGGGCGATGTCGCGCTTTACAACGCGCAAACGACCGTGGCTTTCCAGCTGGCCGGTGGCCGACTGGAAACGCAGGTTGAACAGTTCCTCTTTAGCCTTACGGAGCTCTTCGCCCAGACGTGCGTTATCGAACCCGTCAAGCTGTGCAGGGGCAAGTTCCTTGGAACCAACTGACATCTCTACTCACCACCTTCGCGACGCACAATGCGTGCTTTCAACGGCAGCTTGTGGATTGCCAGGCGCAATGCCTCGCGTGCTACCTCTTCTGATACACCGGAGAGTTCAAAGAGAACACGGCCGGGCTTGACATTCGCGATCCACCACTCGGGCGAACCCTTACCGGAACCCATGCGGGTTTCAGCAGGCTTCTTCGTCAAGGGACGGTCAGGGTAGATGTTGATCCACACCTTTCCACCACGCTTGATGTGACGGGTCATGGCGATACGAGCGGACTCGATCTGTCGGTTGGTCACGTACGCCGGTGAGAGAGCCTGAATGCCCCACTCACCAAACGAAACCACGGTGCCGCCAGTAGCCTGACCCGAACGACCGGGGTGGTGCTGCTTACGGTGCTTTACTCGACGTGGGATAAGCATTTAAGCCTCTCCTCCTTCTACTGCCGGAGCCGCAACCTCTGCAGCTACAGGAGCCTGAACCGGGGCAGCTGCCTCGGTGCGCTCAGGACGGTCGTTGCGACGACGGTCGCCACCGGCACGGGGACCGCGGGCTCCGCGGTCATCGCCGTCACGGCGCGGGCCGCGGCCACGGGCGGGAGCGGCAGCTGCCTGGGCAGCCAGTTCCTTGCTCGTGACATCGCCCTTGTAGATCCAGACCTTGACACCGATGCGGCCGAACACGGTCTTGGCTTCAAAGAAGCCGTAATCGATGTTGGCGCGCAGGGTGTGCAGGGGCACACGACCTTCGCGGTAGAACTCGGTGCGTGACATTTCAGCGCCACCCAAGCGACCAGCACAAGCGACACGGATGCCCTTGACGCTGCCGGTGCGCTGAGCGGACTGCATGGCCTTCTTCATCGCACGGCGGAATGCCACACGTGAAGTCAGCTGCTCGGCGATGCCCTGGGCAACAAGCTGAGCGTCTGCTTCCGGGTTCTTGACTTCCAGGATGTTCAGCTGAACCTGCTTGCCGGTGAGCTTTTCAAGCTCGCCGCGGATGCGATCTGCTTCTGCTCCACGGCGACCGATGACAATACCGGGGCGTGCTGTGTGGATATCCACACGAACACGGTCACGGGTGCGCTCGATCTCAACCTTGGAAATGCCGGCGCGGTCCATGCCCGTGGACATGAGTGCGCGGATCTGGATGTCTTCTTTTACGAAGTCCTTGTACCGCTGGCCGGGCTTGTTGCTGTCCGCGAACCAGTGTGAACGGTGATCCGTGGTGATCCCGAGTCGGAATCCGTGCGGGTTTACTTTCTGTCCCACTTAGCGAACCTCCTCTTTCTCGGGTGTCGCGACAACCACGGTGACGTGGCTGGTGCGCTTCTTGATCTGGAATGCGCGACCCTGTGCACGCGGCTGGAACCGCTTCATGGTCGGGCCTTCGTCAACGAAGATTTCGCTGATGTACAGATCATTTTCGTTGAACGCGACGCTGTCGCGATCCGCCAGAACGCGGGCGTTAGCCACTGCGGACTGGACTACCTTGAATACCGGCTCCGAAGCTGCCTGTGGGGCAAACTTCAAAATCGCCAATGCCTCATTCGCCTGCTTGCCACGAATCAGGTTGACGACGCGCCGGGCCTTCATAGGCGTGACGCGCAGATGACGCGCACTTGCCTTGGCTTCCATTGCTATCTCTCTCTCGTCTTAGCCGTAAGTGCAAGCGCCTAGCGGCGCTTGCCCTTGCGGTCGTCCTTGACATGGCCGCGGAATGTCCGCGTGGGGGCGAATTCGCCGAGCTTGTGCCCGACCATCGACTCGGTAACAAACACGGGGATGTGCTTGCGTCCGTCGTGCACGGCGATCGTGTGACCCAACATATCGGGGACGATCATCGAGCGGCGGGACCAGGTCTTAATTACGTTCTTGGTACCCTTTTCGTTCTCCCGAGCTACCTTGACAAAGAGGTGCTGGTCAACGAAGGGACCCTTCTTCAGGCTACGTGGCATGTCTCCAGGCTCCTATCGCTTGTTCTTGCCAGTACGGCGGCGACGAACAATCAGCTTGTCGCTCTCTTTGTTGGGACGGCGGGTACGGCCTTCGCGCTTACCGTTCGGGTTGACCGGGTGACGTCCACCGGAGGTCTTGCCTTCACCACCACCATGCGGGTGATCAACAGGGTTCATGACAACACCGCGGACGGTCGGGCGTACGCCCTTCCAGCGCATGCGGCCAGCCTTGCCCCAGTTGATGTTTGACTGCTCAGCGTTGCCAACTTCGCCGATGGTCGCGCGGCAGCGCGCATCAACGTTGCGGATTTCGCCGGAGGGCAGACGCAGCTGGGCGAACTTGCCTTCCTTGGCGACGAGCTGAACAGAGGCACCAGCTGAACGAGCCATCTTGGCACCGCCGCCGGGACGCAGCTCCACAGCGTGGATAACAGTACCCACGGGGATGTTGCGCAACGGGAGGTTGTTGCCAGGCTTGATGTCAGCTGCGGCGCCGGCTTCCACGAAATCGCCCTGGTTGAGCTTGTTCGGGGCGATGATGTAGCGCTTGGTGCCATCAACATAGTGCAGGAGGGCAATGCGCGCGGTGCGGTTGGGATCGTATTCGATCTCAGCTACGCGGGCGTTGACGCCATCCTTGTCGTGACGACGGAAGTCAATCAGACGGTAGGCACGCTTGTGGCCACCACCCTTGTGACGAGTCGTGATACGACCAGTGTTATTGCGGCCACCCTTTTTGGGCAGGGGACGGACCAGAGACTTCTCCGGCGTCGACCGCGTGATTTCAGTGAAGTCGGCAACGCTCGAGCCGCGACGGCCCGGGGTTGTCGGCTTGTATTTACGGATTCCCATAGTATATTTCCTCGTTAAAGTGGTCTCCGCTTAAGAAAGCGGACCGCCGAAGATGTCAATCGTGCCCTCGCGGAGGGAGACAATGGCGCGCTTGGTGTTCTTGCGCTGTCCCCATCCGAACTTGGTGCGCTTACGCTTACCGGCACGGTTGATGGTGTTGATCGAGTCGACCTTGACGGAGAAAATTTTCTCCACGGCCAGCTTGATCTCGGTCTTGTTCGAGCGGGGGTCGACCAGGAAGGTGTATTTGCCTTCGTCGATCAAGCCGTAGCTCTTTTCCGAGACGACGGGTGCAAGCACTACGTCGCGCGGATCCTTGATGGTGACGGCGCTCACTTGGCGTCCTCCTCAATAGTCTGGGCAGCTTCGCCGCCGGCGGGAACAAAGCCTGCGGCCTTGGCCTCCTCAACCGTTGCGAACCAAACCTCGGCCACAGTGGCGTCATACCAGCGTGAACCAGGCACGTGGTACTTCATGGAGTCCTTGTTGCCCTTGATGGTGCCTTCGGCAGCATCGTCGGCATCTTCAGAAACCACGTCTTCAACCAGCAGCATGCTCGAGGCGAAAGCCTCAGAGGCGGCGCGGCCGGAGACGAAGACTTCGTAAGCAGCCTGTGTGAAGACAATGTCATCGGAAACGAGCACGTCGTAGGTGTTGAGCTGGTCAACGTACAGCACGTGCAGGTCGGTGATGTTGCGTACGCTCAAGGCGGCAACGTCGTTGGCGCGCTCGATAACAACGAGCACGTTCCGGCGCGTTGTTACAGCAGCCAGTGCAGCCTTTGCAGCCTTGGTGGACGGCGCGGAGCCGGCAACCAGTTCAGCAATGACGTGGATACGGCCGTTGCGTGCCCGGTCGGACAGGGCGCCGCGCAAAGCAGCAGCCTTCATCTTCTTGGGTGTGCGCTGGCTGTAGTCGCGAGGGGTGGGACCGTGGACAACGCCACCACCGGTCATGTGCGGGGCGCGGATGGAACCCTGACGGGCACGACCTGTACCCTTCTGCGCATGCGGCTTGCGGCCTGCACCGGATACTTCGGCGCGGGTCTTGGTCTTGTGGGTACCCTGGCGGGCAGCAGCGAGCTGAGCTACGACAACCTGGTGCAACAAGGGCACGTTGGTCTGTACGTCGAAGATCTCAGCAGGCAGGTCAACCTTTACAGTAGCCATTTACTTATGCTCCCTTCACGGCGGTGCGTACGAATACGACCTGGCCGCGGGCGCCGGGAACGGCACCCTTGATCAGCAGCAGCGACTTCTCGGCGTCAACACCGTGAACCGTCAGGTTCATGGTGGTTACGCGCTCGGCACCCATACGGCCTGCCATGCGCATACCCTTGAAAACGCGGCCTGGGGTGGACGCGCCACCGATGGAACCGGGCTTGCGGTGGTTCTTGTGTGCACCGTGCGAAGCCGGGGCGCCGTGGAAGCCGTGACGCTTCATGACACCGGCAAAGCCCTTACCCTTTGAAGTGCCGACGACGTCGACCTTCTGGCCGGCTTCGAAGATCTCAACTGAGAGCTCCTGGCCGAGGGCGTAGGTGTCGGCGTCTGCAGTGCGCAGTTCGACGACGTGGCGGCGGGGGGTGACACCAGCCTTTGCGAAGTGACCAGCCAAAGGCTTTGTCACCTTGCGAGGATCGATCTGGCCGTAGCCGATCTGAACAGCGGTGTAGCCATCTACCTCTGCGTTGCGCAGCTGGGTGATGACATTGGAGTCGGCCTGGACGACGGTTACGGGAACAAGCAAGTTGTTCTCGTCCCAGACCTGGGTCATGCCGAGCTTCGTGCCCAGGATGCCCTTAGTGTTTCGGGTCGCGGTCATAGTTTCTCAGCACCTCCCTACAGTTTGATTTCGATGTTCACGTCGGCCGGCAGGTCGAGACGCATGAGCGAATCAACTGCCTTGGGCGTGGGATCAATGATGTCGATGAGACGCTTGTGCGTGCGCATTTCAAAGTGCTCGCGGCTGTCTTTGTACTTGTGAGGTGAACGAATTACACAGTAAATGTTCTTCTCGGTGGGCAGCGGCACTGGGCCTACTACCGTTGCGCCTGCGCGCGTGACCGTCTCAACGATCTTCCGAGCTGAAACATCAATGACCTCGTGGTCATATGACTTCAGCCGGATGCGGATTTTTTGTCCCGCCATGGCGTCGTGACTCTCTTTCCTGTAACGAAGCATTCTGCGAAAGCAATGCTGTTGACGTAAACGCTGTTTACTTTTCCTGTTCAAAATGTGGCATTCACAGCCACGCTTCCAATGAACTGAATCCGGATAATTCCGGGTTCCTCAATCCATCGAAGCTCCGACCCCCGCGGTCGGGCGTGTCGCGAATATTCGCGCACGTACCCGCACTAACTATGCGAAGGAAAGGTTATGTTTGGGCTTCAACTTGGACCCTGCATCGAGCATTATCTCGACCGGGACACGAAAAAGCACTTGAACAACTCAATAAGTATGCCGGATTCTGCGGCTGAACGCCAATCGGGGCTGTCGTTGCGTGCGCCGGCCCGGCCGCTGCCCTGGCCGGGAAATGCCGCCCCGGCGCCGTCCTTGACAGGCATGAGATGCTACAGGCGTGAGCAAAGTCACGAGAGTTGGCGGGGTGTCCGGGCCCTCAACCATGGGCTCAATGGCGGCAGTCCCCACGCGCAGGGTCGGCGGCCGGTGGATCTCGTTCTTTGCGCTGAGCTGGTTTGGGGTGTGGATTGCGCAGCTGACCCCGGTGCAGCTGCTCCTCCCCCTGCAAGTGGAGAAGCTCCTCAACACGACCGACTGGGTGCAAAACGTCCTCGGCTTCGGCTGGATTTCAGGCATAGCAGGTGCCTTTGCCCTCGTTGCCTACCCGCTCACCGGCGCACTCTCCGACCGCACCACCTCCCGCTTCGGCCGCCGCCGGCCCTGGATCGCGGCAGGGACCGCGGGTTTTGCCGTCTCCCTTGTCCTCGTTGGCATCCAGACGTCCCTGCTGGGGATTGGGATCTGCTGGGTGGCGGCCAGCACGTTCTTTTGCGTCCTCACGGCGGCCTTGACGGCGGCGATCTCCGACCAGGTGCCTGTCAGCCAGCGCGGCTACGTGTCGGGCTGGATATCTGCGCCGCAGGCAATCGGCATCATCGCCGGTCTGGTCCTGGTGACAGCGCTGGGGCTGAGCACCTTTGGCGGCTACGCCCTCATGGCGGGCCTGTTGGTGGTGCTTGGCCTGCCTTTTCTGCTCCTGGTTCCCGATGCCGTGCTCCCGCCGGGAATGATGGCGCCGCTCACCTGGCGTTCCCTGCTGCAGGGCATGTGGATCAGTCCCCGGCTGTTCCCCGATTTCGGCTGGACCTTGCTGAGCCGCATCCTGGTCAACCTCGGGAACGCCTTTGGCACCAGTTTGCTGCTGTACTTCCTCATGTACGGCCTCAAGGTGCCCGACGCCGAGGGCTCGCTCATTCTGCTGACACTGGTCTACATGGTGTTCGTCATCGTCGCATCGCTGTGGCTGGGCAGGCTCTCCGACAAGCTGGGCCGGCGGCGGCCGTTTGTGTTTGGCGCCTCCGTGCTCCAGGCCGTCGCAGCCTTGATATTGGCTTTCGTGCCCAGCCTGGAGGCGGCCACCGTTGCGGCGGGCCTGCTGGGGCTGGGCTACGGTTGCTTCCTTTCGGTCGATCAGGCCCTGGCGACCGAAGTGCTGCCGGATCAGCTCTCCCGCGGCAAGGACCTGGGCATCATGAACATCGCCCTGACCGTTCCGCAGGCGTTCGCGCCGATGCTCGGGGCGCTGCTGGTCAGCGCCGTGGGCGGCTTCACGCTGCTCTTTCTGGTCTCCGGGGTCACCGCGCTGGCCGGGGCCTGGGCCGTGGGGCGGGTCAAGGGCGTCAGGTAAGCACGACGGCGCGTCCCGGCACCCGCTGCCGCCCCACCCGGGTGCCGATCGGCTGGCAGGTGACGCCGTCGGCTGTCCCGGTCAGGGTTGCGGCGGCGGGCCCTGCTGCCACTGCCCGGGGTGCTGGGGTGCGGGTTGCCGGGGTGTGGGTTGCCGGGGTGCAGATTGGGGCGGCGGGCCCTGCTGCCACTGCCCGGGGTGCTGGGGTGCGGGTTGCCGGGGTGTGGGTTGCCGGGGTGCAGATTGTGGCGGCGGGCCCTGTTGCCACTGCGCGGGTTGCTGGGGTGCAGCTTGCGGCTGCGGGCCCTGCTGCCACTGCGGCGCTCCGGCACCGTACGGGGGTGGGGGTGCCTGGCCCGCGGGATTCGCGGGCGCGCCGTCGTTCCCTTGCGTTTTCTTGCGGTTCAACCGCCATATGGCGAAAGCAATCAGGCCCAACGCCAGCAGTGCAAGCAGGATGTAGGTGAAGCCGCGCAGGTACCAGATGACCGCGGTTGCCACGCCAATGGCGCCCCAGATGGTGAAGACGCGTTCGTCCAGTCCCATGCCAACGGCCAGCAGCGCCACAAAGACCAGCAGCGAAACGACTTGCTGCAGAGGGTCGCCGCTGAAGATGGTCAGGAAACCACCCAGGCTGGCCGCAGCTGCCGCGGCCATGAGCAGCCCCTTGCCGATGGGTGCCTGCTTCGCCCGGTAGCGGATCACGGCCAGGGCGGCCAGCGCCATGGCCGTCCACTGGACGAACCAGTAGAAGCCCAAGTCAACATGGACACTACAGGCCCAGAACCAGACAAAGGCTGCGGCGGGCACGGCCAAGTCCATGGCCAGGCGGCGGTGCACTGCCGGTGCTTCCACACAGCCAAGCACGGCAACTGCCGTGAAGGCCGTTGCGCCAAGGAGTGCGGTGGTGTCATCAGTCAGGGTCCACAGCGCAAAGACGGCTCCGCCGCCCAATGCCGTGGAAATCAAGGATCCGCGCTGGACCTGCGGGGCCCGGACCAGCGACAGCAGGATCATGCGCACCATGTACAGCGCGCCCTCAACCACCACGAACCCGGCCAAGGACGCATACCCCGGGCGCTCCACGAGCTCGGAGACCTGGCTGCGGAAGAGGAAGGCGGACAGCAACACCATGAGGGAGCCGGGCAGTGTCAGCCATGGAATCTTCATGGCATGGGCGCCTACCAGGAGCGCCAGGCCCGCCACCAGCCACATCGCAGCAAAAATACCGGTCGCCGCGGCACTGTCCACAATGGTGGCCGTGGCGAGGAAACTGCCTGTGGCCACCAGCCAGTACCAGCGCATCTCCGGCGCGTCCGGCTCGCTGGTGCAGCGCCAGGCGATGGCGGCCACACACAGCACGAGCAGAATCAGCGCCGTGGCTCCGGGCCACATCACGGGGGCAATCACCGCCGCCCCGCCAATGACGGCAACAATGGCCAAGTAGGAGGCGCCCCGCTGTTTCAACCAGAGCTGGGCTGCCAACGCCGATACGGCCAGGACCACCAGCTCAACCGCAACCACCCACCGAAGCGCAGTGCCGGGAGCCTGGAAGCCGCGGGACTGCGCTACATAGGTGAAGGGCACCAGGACCTGTGCTGCGAGCAGCAGCCACAACCCGGCCCGCAGGAACTGTTCCTGCCCCACCGCCGCATTGAACCGTCCGGGCACGCCGGCAACGTACTGCAGCCCCAGCTGAAGCAGCAGCACGCCCGTAAGCACCAGCGACACCACTTCCAGGTGGTCCGTCAGCTCCCGGACCACAATCCAGGCCAGTCCGAACACGGCAACCCTGGCAAGCAGAAAATGCAGGCCCCTGAGCTGGCCACTGCCGGCCCGGGCCGCAAGGAATCCAGACGTGGCGGCAAAGATCCCAACCACCATGGCTGCCTGCGGACGGTCGGCCAGTGACAGCAGCGAGAGCATGGCCAGCGCCGCTGGTCCTGCCCACAGCACCGCGGGCATGAAGGCACTGCGCAACGTGCCGGACGTGACAAGGGCAGCCACGGCCGCGGCCGCCAGCACCACGGCCGTCCGCGCCGGCGAAGGCACGGGGCCTTGTGCCAGGATTCCCGGCGCCGCCATGAGAACAACGGCGGCCAGCGTCAGCCCGACGTCGACCGACAGCCCGGTGACGCGCCGACCCTGAACCGCCACGACTGTGAGGATCACCAATTGCGGAATCAAGGCCACGAGCAGTACGGCGCCAAGGCCCACCGCCGTGCCGGCGATGGCCGTGTCCGGATCGAATTCCCGCCACAACTGAAAAAGTCCAATGGCCAGCAGCAGGGACACTGCCCTGGCCGCCCACCAGTAAGCCCAGCGGTGCAGTGTTTCCTTCTGCTTGTGCACCAAACTGCCCCCGAGCAGCAGGTAGCCCAGCGCCACGGCCCAGGCAAGGCTTGCCCCGCCGGCGTCGAACACCGGTCCCGTGAACAGTGCCGCAATGACAAGGTACGACGGCGCCACCAGCTCCGCGCGCGAGAATCCACCGGCGCGGGGCAGTTTGGTCAAGGAAAGCACGGCCGTGGCCACACCCATGGCAAGGGCAGAGACCAGGAACTCCACACGCAGCCATGGCAGCGTGGCCGTTCCCGAGAGCAACACCACCAACCCGGTTCCCACCACGGCCCATGCGGCGGCCGAATAGCTGGTGGCCGGGTTGGCGGCGCCAAACTTGGCCAGCATGGCATCGGCCAGCAGTTGCAGGGCCGAGATGACAGCCATGACGGCAAGGATCAGGTGGACCTTGCCCGGCTGGGCAGGGATGAAGTGGGCCAGGACTGCCGCGGCGAATGCGCTCACCAAAACCCGTGCCACAATCAACATCGCATGTCCCACTGCGGTGTTTCTTGCAGACAGGTGCCGGGCGGTCGCATAGACCACGCCGATCGCCGCAAGTGCCATCCAGTCCGACGCTGACAGGAACGGCGAACACCCCAAAGTGAGCGCAACTGCCGGCAGCGGCAACCACTCCCCCTTGGGCAGGAAGGCCGGCACCACGGCCATGGCGGTAAGCAGCGCAACGGCCAGGCCCAGTGCCGCAAAGGGAGCATTGTCCATTGCCGTCCCCAAGGGTGCGGCCAGCGCAACGGTCCACACCATGGAGCTTGCGGCCACCAGCGGGACGCTGGTGAACACGTCCACGTCCACCCACCGCCCGTCTCCAAGGAAAACACTCAGCTGGTGCCGGCGGTAGGCCAGGACAATGGCCTGCAGGGCCAGCACCAGCGTGAACGCCCCGGCCGACCATGCGAGTTCGGGCTGGATCAGCCAGCCTGCGAACGGTGCCGCAAGCGTCACGGACGCCCTGAGGCCCAGGTAATTCCACCTGCGCATGGCCGGGGCACAGATGCCTACCATGACCGCGTAGTAGATGGCGCCGGCGAGCAACACCAGGGTGTGGTCGGCAGCATTCAATGCGAGTGAAAAGACCAGCGATCCGGCGATGCCCACGGGGGCAAACCAGGGGCCCAGATCGGACAGCGGCTTGGCATAGAGGCTGGGTTCGCCCTCCCCCTTGCGCAACAGGTGGCCGGCCAGGGACAGGAGCGCCGAGAAGACTATGAGAGCGGCAAAGTACCAGGCCAGGGCGGCGCCCACGACGGCCACGGATGACCATGCTGTGGAGAGCAGGAAAGCAAGGGAAAGGTACACCACCAGCCGGCTTTGCAGCCGCACCGCCGCAACTACATAGGCCACGGTGCCAATCAGCGATGTCACCAGCCACACGGCCGGAGCGTCGGGGAATCCCAGATTGTACGTGGCCAGGCCCGCGAAGGGGATGATCGCCAGGGCAGTGCCGGTAAAGGCGACGGCCGCCGGCTTGAGCCGCGCAACCTGGCTGTGGAGCATCAGCCCTGCGGCATAGAAGAGCGCCGTGGCCAGCCAGACGCCACCCAGACGGACGGCCACCGGTTGGCTGCTGCCAACGAACAAGGCCGCTGCGGCCACCATCAGCAGGCTCGCAACATACAAGGTGATGTTGATATTCTGCGTCTCCCGCCGGCTCTTCCGGGCCGCCACCGCGGCAGGGTCCAAGAGAGCAGGGGAAGGATGCGGGCTCATCGGCGGCAGCCGGCTCTGCACGGGCTGCTGCATCCTCGGCGGACCGGGAGGGACAGGAGGAACAGGAGGAACAGGAGGAACAGCCTGGCGCTGCACCGGCTGCGGCATCAATTTCGGCGGTGGCACAGCCGGCGCCGGCATGCTGGGAACAGGCGGCACAGCCTGTCCCGGAACAAACTGGTGAACGGGAGCCGGAGGTTGGGCCGCCGGGATCGGCTGAGCAGGCGGGACCGGTTGGGCCCGCTGAGCAGCACGGGGAGGCTGAGCGGCACGGGAAGTCGGGGCAGCCTGCGAGTGCTGCGTGGGCTGGGACGCAAGCGCATCACGCCAACCGGCCAGGTGGCCTGCCAGGTAGCCTTGGCCATAAGCTTCTTGCACTGCGGATGGCGCGGGTTGCTGGGCCCGAGGTTCGGCTTCCCAATGTTGGTTCATGCGACTCCCCTAGTGACTGTAAGTTCCCATCCTAAGCCACCGGGCGTGCAAAACATCACCTTAGGCCATCAAATGGATATAACTACCCATCACCGGAATTCGCCCGCATTTCAGCCAGCAGGCCGTCGTCCCCGCACGCCTCCGCAAAAGCTGCGATGCGCCGTTCAATTTCACGCCCCAGCAACCACTTGCCTGCCGGATGGGCCAGCCACCGCAGCCATCCGGGCCGGCAGGAAAAGGTGTACTTCCAGACCAACCGGGTTCCGCCGTCGTGCTCGGAAAAGCGCCAGCCGCCGCCAAACTGGGCGAAGAACCATGGCCCCGACACCATCTTCATGCCCACGTTTCGGCCGGGCGCGTAGGAGACGTATTCACTGACCATCAGCAGCCCCAGCCGTGACCGGGTCCGGGTCCGCACACCCTTGGCCGCCCGAGTGGCGCCGCCTTCAAAATGCTGCGAATGGATGAACGGGTCCCATTTCAGCCGCAAGTCCCCCGTAGTCTGCGAAAGTTCAAACGCGCTGGCCGGATCCAGCGACACCGTTCGTTCGGCAATGACCTGAGGCACGCGCTCAGCCCACTCGAATGCGGCGCACCGCGCGCACAAAGCTCAAGGTTCCGCCAATGGCCGCGCCGGCACCGAGGACCATCAACGCCAGCCCCAGATAGTTCGGGAAGCTCCATCCAGCAGAGACCAGGGCTGGAATTTCACTGTCAAGTTCGACGGCGGGATTCTCACCCAGCCGATAGCTGACGGATTGGCCCACGATCTCAGCTTTTGTGGGGAATTCCTCAATCCAGCCATCGGTGTTGGTGCCGGGCGAAGGATGACGGGGAAAGTGGTTGGTGTTGAGTGTGTGTTCCACCCCGTCGCTGCCGATGAACGTCAGTTCCGCGCGGAAAACGTGGTGTACGCCGTTGTTGGTATAGCCCACATTGACCCGCGCATCGGCGACCGTCCCCCGCAGCCCGGTTGCCTGCAGCTCCCGGGCGGTATTTCCGGGGTTGCTGCCAATCTGAAACATGTTCAGGCCAAACAGCAGCAGGGCTGCGGCAAACGCCAAAATGATGATGGATGCCGTTCGGAGTGTTCCCGCCGGGACCTGTTGCTTGCTGATTGCCATATTTCCACCCTATAGGGCGGCAGGATTCACACCATGGGGATTCCTGCCCATCGGCAAGATGGCGTACACCCTCCAGGCTGGAGATTGGAACACGTGGCGCAGGACCTTGTGGAGGGAATCGCACCCATCCAACGGATTTCGCCGACTTCTGCGGTTCATTGTTTAAAAGGGAAGGGCCCCAGCCGAAGCTGGGGCCCTTCCTACAAGAATCAGGTAAGTCTAAAGACTACTTGAGGATCTTGGTGACACGACCTGAACCAACGGTGCGGCCGCCTTCGCGGATAGCGAAGCCGAGGCCTTCTTCCATGGCGATCGGCTGGATCAGCACGACTGACATTTCGGTGTTGTCGCCAGGCATAACCATTTCCGTGCCCTCAGGCAGGGTGATGACGCCGGTAACATCCGTTGTGCGGAAGTAGAACTGCGGGCGGTAGTTGGAGTAGAACGGGTTGTGACGCCCGCCTTCGTCCTTGGCCAAGATGTAGACGTTGGCTTCGAAATCGGTGTGCGGGGTAATGGAACCCGGCTTCACGATAACCTGGCCACGCTCTACGTCTTCGCGCTTGATGCCGCGGAGCAGCAGTCCGCAGTTCTCGCCGGCCCAAGCCTCGTCGAGCTGCTTGTGGAACATCTCGATACCGGTAACCGTGGTCTTCTGGACCGGGCGGATGCCGACAATCTCGATTTCCGAGTTGATCTTCAGGGTTCCACGCTCGGCGCGGCCCGTAACAACGGTTCCACGGCCGGTGATGGTGAAGACATCTTCAACCGGCATCAGGAACGGCTTGTCCTTGTCGCGGATCGGGTCCGGAACGTTGTTGTCAACGGCATCCATCAAGTCCTCAACGGACTTGACCCAAACCGGATCGCCTTCCAGTGCCTTCAGGCCGGAAACGCGCACAACTGGTGCCTCGTCGCCGTCGAAGCCCTGTGAGGAGAGCAGTTCGCGAACTTCCATTTCGACCAGGTCGAGGAGTTCTTCGTCGTCAACCATGTCGGACTTGTTCAGCGCGACCAGCAGGTAGGGAACACCAACCTGGCGGGCCAACAGAACGTGCTCGCGAGTCTGGGCCATCGGACCGTCAGTCGCAGCAACCACCAGGATAGCGCCGTCCATCTGGGCAGCACCGGTGATCATGTTCTTGATGTAGTCAGCGTGACCGGGGGCGTCTACGTGTGCGTAGTGGCGCTTCTCAGTCTGGTACTCAACGTGGGAGATGTTGATCGTGATGCCACGCTGCTTCTCCTCGGGTGCCGAGTCGATGGTGCTGAAATCACGCGCCTCGTTGAGATCGGGGTACTTGTCGTAAAGTACCTTGGAAATGGCAGCCGTCAACGTGGTCTTACCATGGTCAACGTGACCGATGGTACCGATGTTAACGTGCGGCTTGGTCCGCTCGAACTTTGCCTTCGCCACGGGTTCCTCCTAGAACGTTTTCAGATGACATACTCTCAGCGACGCTATTCGTCACTGAAATCGTAGTAAGTCTACTGGGGGCTTTTGATATTTATGAAATTACTGCTGCTTGGCGTCTGATCAAGTGTAGAACCTGAACCAGACGCCAAGCAAAAGGGCGACTACTCGCCGCGGGCCTTCTGGATGATTTCGTCGGCTACTGCCTTCGGAACCTCAGAGTAGCTGTCGAACTTCATCGAGTAGACTGCGCGACCCTGGGTCTTGGAACGCAGGTCACCGATGTAACCGAACATGCCGGACAGGGGAACCAGGGCCGTGATGACCTTGACTCCGCTTGCGTCCTCCATGGACTGCATCTGGCCGCGACGTGAGTTGATGTCACCAATAACTTCACCCATGTATTCCTCAGGGGTGCGGACTTCAACTTCCATCAACGGTTCAAGCAGAATCGGGTTGGCCATCCGTGCGGCTTCCTTGAACGCCATGCGACCGGCGATCTTGAAGGCCATTTCGGAAGAGTCAACATCATGGGACGCGCCGTCAAGCAGCTTGGCCGAGATGCCAACCATCGGGTACCCTGCCAGCACGCCGTCAGGCAGTGCGGACTGGATGCCCTGGTCAACGCTGGGGATGTATTCGCGGGGAACACGGCCACCAGTGACCTTGTTCTCGAACGTGTACAACTCGCCATCGTGCGTATCCAGCGGCGCAATGGCAATCTGGATCTTCGCGAACTGACCTGAACCACCGGTCTGCTTCTTGTGCGTGTAGTCGTGCTTGACAACGGCGCGCTTGATGGTTTCGCGGTATGCAACCTGAGGCTTGCCAACGTTGGCTTCAACGTTGTACTCGCGGCGCATGCGGTCAACCAAGACATCCAGGTGGAGCTCGCCCATGCCACCAATTTCGGTCTGGCCGGTGTCTTCGTTGAGGTTGACGGTGAACGTCGGGTCCTCAGCGGAGAGCTTCTGGATAGCCGTGGACAGCTTCTCCTGGTCACTCTTGGTCTTCGGCTCAATTGCGACGAAGATCACGGGATCCGGGAATGTCATGGACTCAAGCACGATCGGGTTTGCCGGATCACACAAGGTGTCACCGGTGGTGGTGTCCTTGAGGCCGATAACGGCGTAGATGTGACCTGCGTGGATTTCATCCACAGGCATTTCCTTGTTGGCGTGCATCTGGAACAGCTTGCCCAGACGTTCCTTCTTCTGCTTCGTGGAGTTCAACAGCTGCGTTCCGGAAGTTGCCTTGCCGGAGTACACGCGGATGAAGTTCAACTGGCCGAAGAACGGGTGTGCGGCAATCTTGAATGCCAATGCGGAGAACGGTGAGTCCTCGTTGGCCTCACGGGTGAGCTCAATTTCCTCATCGCGGGGGTCGTGGCCAACCATGGCACCAACATCCAGCGGGTTCGGCAGGTAGTCGATGACAGCATCGAGCATGGGCTGCACGCCGCGGTTCTTGAATGCAGAACCACAGAAGACCGGGTAGATCTCGGAGTTCACGGTCAGGTGGCGGATGCCGGCCTTCAGTTCCTCGATGGAAGGCTCTTCGCCCTCGAGGTACTTCTCCATGAGCTCTTCGGAAGCCTCGGCAACTGCCTCAACGAGGGATGCGCGGTATTCCTCAGCCTTTTCCTGCAGATCCGCGGGGATCTCCAGGATTTCGTAGGCGGCACCCATGGTGACGTCACCCTTGGAGTCACCGGCCCAGACGAAGGCCTTCATGGTGAGCAGGTCAACGACACCCGTGAATTCGCTTTCAGAGCCGATCGGCAGCTGCATAACGAGGGGCTTGGCACCCAAACGGTTGATGATGGTGTCCACCGTGTAGTAGAAATCAGCACCGAGCTTGTCCATCTTGTTGACAAAGCAAATACGCGGAACGTTGTACTTATCAGCCTGACGCCAAACAGTCTCTGACTGCGGCTCGACGCCTTCCTTGCCGTCAAAAACAGCAACGGCACCGTCAAGCACACGCAAGGAGCGCTCAACTTCCACCGTGAAGTCAACGTGGCCGGGTGTGTCAATGATGTTGATCTGGTTGTTGTCCCAGAAGCAGGTCACGGCGGCGCTCGTGATGGTGATGCCGCGTTCCTTTTCCTGTTCCATCCAGTCAGTCGTCGAAGCACCATCATGGGTCTCGCCGAGCTTGTGGTTCACACCCGTGTAGAACAGGATGCGCTCAGTTGTTGTGGTCTTGCCAGCATCAATGTGGGCCATGATGCCAATGTTGCGAACCTTTTTAAGGTCTGTAAGCACGTCCTGTGCCACGGTTTCTCCCTTTTCTAGAGATGAGTTGGAAGGATGCCGGCGGAGTTGCCGCCGACATCCTCAAGGCTCTAGTTACCAGCGGTAATGAGCGAAGGCCTTGTTGGACTCTGCCATCTTGTGGGTATCTTCGCGACGCTTGACAGCGGCACCAAGGCCGTTGGAGGCATCCAGAACTTCATTGCGCAAACGCTCGGTCATGGTCTTCTCGCGGCGAGCCTTCGAGTAACCAACCAACCAGCGAAGTGCCAGCGCGGTCTGACGACCCGGCTTCACTTCAACCGGAACCTGGTAGGTGGCGCCACCAACACGGCGGGACTTGACCTCAAGGCTCGGCTTGATGTTCTCCATGGCCTTCTTCAAGGCAACAACGGGATCAGCACCGGTCTTTTCACGTACACCCTCGAGTGCGCCGTAAACGATGCGCTCTGCGGTGGACTTCTTGCCGTCTACCAGAACCTTGTTGATCAGCTGAGTGACCAAAGGGGAACCGTATACGGGATCTACAACTAGCGGCCGCTTGGGGGCCGGACCCTTGCGAGGCATATTACTTCTTCTCCATCTTTGCACCGTAGCGGCTGCGAGCCTGCTTGCGGTTCTTAACGCCCTGGGTATCCAATGCGCCGCGGACGATCTTGTAGCGAACGCCGGGAAGGTCCTTAACACGGCCTCCACGAACAAGCACGATGGAGTGCTCCTGGAGGTTGTGGCCTACACCGGGGATGTAAGCAGTAACTTCCACGCCACCGTTGAGGCGCACACGGGCAACCTTACGCAGAGCCGAGTTCGGCTTCTTCGGGGTGGTTGTGTAAACGCGCGTGCAAACGCCGCGACGCATGGGGCTGCCCTTTAGTGCGGGAGCCTTGGTCTTTGTGACCTTGGGTGTCCGGCCCTTTCGGACCAGCTGGTTAATCGTAGGCACTTTCGTGTTCTCCGTTGTTTTATCGTGTTGCTTGCCCCGCCGGCCGGAATGATTCAGCCGCTGAGGGTAAGCCGTTTACTGGTAGTCGCAGGCTTGGCGACTTCACAGCGCCTAGGCATGCAAAAATGTGGCATTCGCTGTACAAGAACCGTACAACCCGGACCCGCATCCACTTCCTTCGGATAAACGAAGGAAACTGACGCTCTTATCCACTGCCACACTAACAATTACCTCTTACATTACCACGGGTTAAGCCTGACACTGAAATCGGTGCCCGGACACGTGACCGCCCCTTGCCACCCGCGCCTGTTGACAGCACGGGGTGCATGCCCCAGTGTCGGGGATACCCCACGGGTCACGGCGCTTGAGGTCCTTTCGGCGCCCGCTGTGGAGCGTTTTCCGGCGGATGGAGGCACGTCATGGCTGATGCGGACCTGGTGCTTGAAGGCGGCGGGGTGAAGGGGTTGGCGCTGGTCGGTGCAGTCGCTGCCTTGGCGGACTTCCGGGACCCGTATTCCATACACAGGGTTGCCGGCACCTCGGCTGGTGCAATTGTGGCCGGGCTGCTGGCCTCCGGACTTGACCTGGCCCGGGTCAAGGCCACCATGGACAAGCTCGACTTTTCACAGTTTGAGGACCAGGCAGGGTTCCTGGCCGGCGTTCCAATTGTTGGCCCGCTTGCCGGACTGCTGTTCCACCAGGGGCTGTACGCCGGGGAATTCCTGCACCGCTGGTTGCAGGACACCCTCGCCGCGCAGGGCGTGCACACCTGGGCGGACCTGAAGGACGACGACCCCCACAGCGCCCTGCCGCCGTCGCGGCGCTACAAACTGGTGGTGATTGTGTCGGACATTTCCCGTGGCCTCATGCTGCGCCTGCCGTGGGATTACGAGGAACTGCTGGGTGTGGATCCAGACACCGCGTCGGTGGCCGACGCCATCAGGGCATCAGCCTCGATCCCGTTCTTCTTCCGTCCGTGGATCATGCCCACGAACCCTGCCGTCACGGGGCACGACCACATCGTGTGTGCCGACGGCGGCCTGCTCTCGAACTATCCCATGGCCATCTTCGACAGGCACGACGGCAAGCCCGCCCGGTGGCCGACCATCGGCGTCAAGCTTTCAGGCCGGAGCACCATCCGCGCCCAGGATTGGCGTCCTGACAACAACAACCTGGAATTGGCCATGTCCCTGCTGACCACCATGTTGGGCGCCCATGACCGCGCCTATGTCAGTGACCCCCAGGCGTCGTCGCGCACCATCTTCATCGACACCTCCAACTACCGCGCCACCGACTTCCGCCTCTCCCGGCAGGACAAGGACGCCTTGTACGCCTTGGGCCTGGCCGGCGGGAAGAAATTCCTGGCCACCTGGGACTGGGAGAAGTGGAAAGCCGGCGACTACACCATGCAGCCATAGCTGCAGGAGCGTTGCCGATAATCCCGCCATAGCTGCAGGAGCGTTTGGTTAAAGCACGACGGCGGTTGGTGAGTTTCGCAAGGAAACTCACCAACCGCCGTCGTTCGCTGCCTCGGCAGCTCCCTTATTCAGCTATGTGTCAGCCGGAGAAGTTGGTGCCCAGGTCGTAGTCATCCAACGGGATGGCACGGAACTCGGCACCCAAGTCGCCTACGCCGCCCACGTAGTCAAAGTCGCTGAAAGCGCTCGGACCGGTGAACAGATTGGCCTTGGCTTCTTCCGTGGGCTCCACCGTAACGTCGGTGTAGCGCGGAAGACCGGTGCCTGCGGGGATCAACTTACCGATGATCACGTTCTCCTTTAGACCCAGCAGCGGGTCCGATTTGCCTTCCATGGCCGCCTGCGTCAGAACGCGGGTGGTCTCCTGGAAGGAAGCGGCGGAGAGCCATGATTCGGTGGCCAGGGAGGCCTTGGTGATACCCATGAGCTCGTTACGGCCGGAAGCCGGCTTCTTGCCCTCGGACACGACGCGACGGTTTTCCGTCTCGAAGCGGCCGCGCTCGGCAAGCTCACCCGGCAGCAGCTTCGAGTCACCGGACTCGATGACCGTCACGCGGCGGAGCATCTGGCGGACAATAACCTCGACGTGCTTGTCGTGGATGCCCACACCCTGGCTGCGGTAAACGCCCTGAACTTCCTCAACGAGGTGCTTCTGAGCGGCACGCGGGCCGAGGATGCGCAGAACCTGCTTGGGGTCAACAGCACCCACAATGAGCTTCTGGCCAACTTCAACGTGCTCGCCGTCAGCAACCTGCAGGCGGGCGCGTCGCAGCACCGGGTACGCGACTTCTTCGGTGCCGTCGTCCGGTGTCAGGATCAATCGCATGGTCTTCTCGGACTCATCAATGTTGATGCGTCCGGCAGCTTCTGCGATCGGAGCAACACCCTTGGGGGTGCGTGCTTCGAAGAGCTCCTGAATACGGGGCAGACCCTGGGTGATGTCCTCGCCACGGCTGGCGGAAACAGCACCACCGGTGTGGAAGGTACGCATGGTCAGCTGGGTGCCGGGCTCACCAATGGACTGGGCGGCAATAATGCCGACAGCCTCACCGATGTCCACGGTCTTGCCGGTGGCCAAGGAACGGCCGTAGCACAGCGCACAGGTGCCAACAGTTGACTCACAGGTGAGCACCGAACGGACCTTGATCTCTTCAATACCCGCTGCGAACAGCTTGGCAATGAGGACATCTCCGACGTCGGCGCCGGCCTCAGCCAGAACCGCACCATCCGAGTCGACCACCTCGGAAGCCAAAGTACGGGCGTAAACGCTGTTCTCGACCTCCTCGTGCAGCACGATCTCACCCATGGAATCAACCACGGCGATCGGCAGGGTCAGTCCGCGCTCGGTGCCACAGTCGTCTTCACGAACAATGACATCCTGCGAAACGTCAACCAGACGACGCGTCAGGTAACCGGAGTTGGCTGTACGCAGAGCGGTGTCAGCCAGACCCTTACGGGCACCGTGAGTGGCAATGAAGTACTCCAAAACCGACAGGCCCTCACGGTAGGAGGACTTGATCGGGCGAGGAATAATTTCACCCTTGGGGTTTGCCACCAAGCCACGGATACCGGCAATCTGGCGAACCTGCATCCAGTTACCACGGGCACCGGAGGACACCATGCGGTTGATCGTGTTGGATGCGGCGAAGGACGCACGCATCACATCAGCGATCTCGTTGGTTGCCTGGTTCCAGATGTCGATGAGCTCCTGGCGGCGCTCGTCGTCAGCAATCAAACCCTTGTCGTACTGGGCCTGGACCTTAGCAGCCTTGACCTCGTAGCTCTCCAAAATGGCGGGCTTCGAGTCGGGCACCTTGATGTCGGAGATGGCAACGGTGATTCCTGATCGGGTTGCCCAGTAGAAACCGGCATCCTTCAAGTTATCCAGTGTTGCTGCCACAACAACCTTGGGGTAGCGCTCGGCGAGATCGTTCACGATCTCGGAGAGCTGGCCCTTGTCCGCAACAGACTCAACCCACGGGTAATCCGCAGGCAGGGTCTCATTGAAGATGACCTGGCCCAGCGAGGTGTCGACGATGGCGGTTCCGCCAGCCTCAAACCCTTCCGGCCCCTTGCGCTCGGCACCCGGGATGAAGTTTTCCAAACGGATCTTCACCTGGGAATTCAAGTGCAGCTCACCGGCGTCGTGGGCCATGACGGCTTCGGCCGAGGTGGAGAACACACGGCCTTCGCCGGCTGAACCCTCACGCTTGGTCGTCAGGTGGTACAAGCCGATGATCATATCCTGCGAGGGCAGGGTGACCGGGCGGCCGTCGGAAGGCTTCAAGATGTTGTTCGAGGACAGCATCAAGATGCGGGCTTCAGCCTGCGCTTCGGGGCTCAGCGGCAGGTGCACTGCCATCTGGTCACCGTCGAAGTCGGCGTTGAAGGCGCCACAAACCAGCGGGTGAAGCTGGATTGCCTTGCCTTCAACAAGCTGCGGCTCAAACGCCTGGATACCCAAACGGTGCAGGGTTGGTGCACGGTTCAGCAGCACCGGGTGCTCGGTGATGATCTCTTCGAGAACATCCCACACCTGGGGACGGAAACGCTCAACCATGCGCTTGGCGCTCTTGATGTTCTGTGCATGGTTGAGGTCAACCAGGCGCTTCATCACGAACGGCTTGAAGAGCTCCAGGGCCATCTGCTTGGGCAGACCACACTGGTGCAGCTTCAGCTGCGGACCAACAACAATGACCGAACGGCCGGAGTAGTCGACACGCTTGCCGAGGAGGTTCTGACGGAAACGACCCTGCTTGCCCTTGAGCATGTCGCTCAAGGACTTCAACGGACGGTTGCCCGGCCCGGTGACGGGACGGCCGCGACGACCGTTGTCGAACAGGGAGTCAACAGCTTCCTGCAGCATGCGCTTTTCGTTGTTGACGATGATCTCCGGAGCACCCAGATCAAGCAGGCGCTTGAGACGGTTGTTGCGGTTGATCACGCGGCGGTACAGGTCGTTCAAGTCGGAAGTGGCGAAACGGCCACCGTCAAGCTGAACCATGGGGCGCAGTTCCGGCGGGATCACCGGGACAGCATCCAGAACCATGCCAAGCGGGCTGTTGTTGGTTGTCAGGAATGCGTTGACAACCTTCAGACGCTTGAGGGCACGGGTCTTGCGCTGGCCCTTGCCGTTGGCGATGATGTCGCGCAGGATCTCCGCTTCACCGGCCATGTCAAAGGTCTCAAGGCGGCTCTTGATGGCTTCGGCACCCATGGCACCTTCGAAGAACATGCCGTAGCGGTCACGCAATTCGCGGTACAGGGCTTCGTCACCTTCGAGGTCGGCAACCTTCAGGGCCTTGAAACGGTCCCAAACCTGCTCGAGGCGGTCGATGTCGGCGTCGGCGCGCTTGCGCACGTTCGCCATCTGACGGTCCGCGGAGTCACGGGCCTTCTTCTTGTCGGCAGCCTTCGCGCCTTCGCCTTCCAGGCGTGCAATTTCACCCTCAAGATCGCGGGCGATCGTGGCGATGTCGTTGTCACGCGTGTCCACCATGCGCTTCTTCTCCAGGTCGTGCTCAATCTGGAGGTTCGGCAGTTCTTCGTGGCGGGCGGCGTCGTCAACGCTGGTGATCATGTAGGCGGCGAAGTAAATGACCTTTTCAAGGTCCTTCGGCGCCAGGTCCAGCAGGTAGCCCAAGCGCGAGGGGACGCCCTTGAAGTACCAGATGTGGGTTACGGGTGCGGCAAGCTCAATGTGGCCCATGCGCTCGCGGCGCACCTTGGCGCGGGTGACTTCCACGCCACAACGCTCACAAATGATGCCCTTGAAGCGCACGCGCTTGTACTTGCCGCAGTAGCACTCCCAGTCGCGGGACGGGCCAAAGATCTTCTCACAGAAGAGTCCGTCTTTTTCCGGCTTGAGCGTGCGGTAGTTGATGGTTTCCGGCTTCTTGACTTCGCCGTGGCTCCAGTCGCGGATATCTTGCGCGGTGGCCAGGCCAATCTGCATGAGGCCGAAGGAGGATTCGCTGGACATATGGGTCCTGTTCTCTCTAATTCTCTAAAGTCTGAATGTCTAAGCGGGTTACGGGAGGAAGGGAAGGTGCGACGGCGGCACGGCTGGGTGCCGCCGTCGTCCGCCTAGACTTCTTCGACAGAGTTAGGCTCGGCCCGTGACAGGTCGATGCCCAGCTCCTCCGCGGCCCGGAAGACTTCTTCATCCGAGTCACGCATCTCAATCGTGGTGCCGTCGGTGGAAAGGACTTCCACGTTCAAGCACAGCGACTGCATTTCCTTGATGAGAACCTTGAAGGATTCCGGGATGCCCGGTTCCGGGATGTTCTCGCCCTTGACGATGGCTTCGTAGACCTTCACACGGCCATGGATGTCATCGGACTTGATCGTCAGCAATTCCTGCAGGGTGTATGCAGCGCCGTACGCCTCGAGTGCCCAAACTTCCATCTCACCAAAGCGCTGGCCACCGAACTGGGCCTTACCGCCCAAGGGCTGCTGGGTGATCATGGAGTACGGGCCGGTGGAGCGGGCGTGAATCTTGTCGTCCACCAAGTGGTGGAGCTTCAAGATGTACATGTAGCCGACGGAAACCGGATCCGGGAACGGCTCGCCGGAGCGGCCGTCGAACAGGCGGGTCTTGCCTGAAGAGTCAATCAGGCGGTCACCGTCGCGGGTCACGTTTGTTGAATCCAGCAGACCGGTGATTTCCGAGTCGCGGGCACCGTCGAACACGGGTGTTGCCACCCGGGTCTGACCGATTTCACGCGGCAGGTTCGGCAGGTTCTGAATCCAGTCTGGTTCGCCTTCAACCTTCCAACCGGTCTTGGCAACCCACCCGAGGTGGATTTCCAGGACCTGGCCGACGTTCATTCGACCCGGAACACCCAAGGGGTTCAGGACGATGTCCACCGGGGTGCCGTCCGCAAGGAACGGCATGTCCTCGATCGGGAGGATCTTGGAAATAACACCCTTGTTGCCGTGGCGGCCGGCAAGCTTGTCACCATCGGTGATCTTGCGCTTGTTGGCCACGTAGACGCGAACCAGCTGGTTCACGCCGGGGGGCAGGTCATCTTCGGAGTCACGGTCAAAGACGCGGACACCGATAACCGTTCCGGACTCGCCGTGGGGAACCTTCAGGGAAGTGTCGCGAACTTCGCGGCTCTTCTCACCGAAGATGGCACGCAGCAGGCGCTCTTCCGGGGTCAGCTCGGTTTCGCCCTTGGGGGTGACCTTGCCTACCAGGACGTCGCCGGCTTCAACCTCGGCACCGATGTGGATGATGCCGCGCTCGTCGAGACCGGCAAGGATTTCCTCGGAAACGTTCGGGATGTCCCGGGTGATTTCCTCGGCACCAAGCTTGGTGTCGCGAGCATCGATCTCATGCTCTTCGATGTGGATGGAGGAGAGCACATCTTCGGCAACAATGCGCTGCGAAAGGATGATGGCATCCTCGTAGTTGTGACCTTCCCAGGACATGAAGGCAACCAACAGGTTCTTGCCCAAGGCGAGCTCACCCAGGTCCGTTGCCGGACCATCGGCGATGATGCCGCCAACTTCCAGACGCTGGCCCTCGGAGGCCAGGACGCGCTGGTTGTAGGCAGTTCCCTGGTTGGAACGCTGGTACTTGGCGATCGGGTAGCTGATCTCCGTGCCGTCGTCGTTCAACATGACAACAACGTCTGCGGAAACCTCCGAGACCACGCCTGCCTTCTTCGCGATGACCACGTCACCGGCGTCAACGGCTGTGGCGCGCTCCATGCCGGTGCCCACGAACGGGGCCTCGGACTGGACCAGCGGCACTGCCTGACGCTGCATGTTCGCACCCATCAAGGCGCGGTTGGCGTCGTCGTGCTCCAGGAACGGAATCAAGGCGGTTGCCACAGACACCATCTGGCGCGGTGAAACGTCCATGTACTCGACGTCGTTTGCCGCGATCAGCACGGGCTCGCCGCCACCGCCACGCTGGCGAACCAGCACGGACTCTTCAACAAAGTGGCTGTTGGCATCGAGCGGCGCGTTGGCCTGCGCGATCACAACATCCATCTCGTCATCGGCTGTGAGGTAATCAACCTCGTCGGAAACAACGCCGTCCTTGACCCTGCGGTACGGGGTCTCGATGAAGCCGAACGGGTTGATGCGTCCGTAGGATGCCAAGGAACCAATCAGACCAATGTTCGGGCCTTCAGGAGTTTCAATCGGGCACATGCGGCCGTAGTGGGACGGGTGAACGTCTCGAACTTCCATGCCTGCACGGTCACGGGACAAACCGCCCGGGCCCAGCGCGGACAGACGACGCTTGTGCGTCAGACCGGCCAGCGGGTTGTTCTGATCCATGAACTGTGAGAGCTGAGACGTTCCGAAGAACTCCTTGATCGCTGCCACAACGGGACGGATGTTGATCAGCGTCTGCGGCGTGATGGCCTCGACGTCCTGGGTGGTCATGCGCTCGCGGACAACGCGCTCCATGCGGGACAGGCCCGTGCGGATCTGGTTCTCAATGAGCTCGCCCACGGCGCGGATGCGGCGGTTGCCGAAGTGGTCGATGTCATCGACATCAACGCGCAAGTCAACCTCGGCGCCGTCGCGCTGGCCCTTGGTGGTCTTGTTGCCGGCGTGCAGGGCGACCAGGTACTTGATCATGGCGACAATGTCGTCCACGCTCAGCACTGAAGCCTTCTCGTCGCTCAACGGCAGGTCAATGCCCAGCTTGCGGTTGATCTTGTAACGGCCAACCTTGGCCAGATCGTAGCGCTTGGGGTTGAAGTACAGGTTGTGCAGCAACGCGTCGGCGGCGTCAACGGTGGGCGGCTCGCCCGGACGCAGCTTGCGGTAGATGTCCAGCAGGGCATCTTCGCGACCGGTGGTGGCATCCTTTTCCAAGGTGGCACGGATGGAGTCGAACTCGCCGAACTCCTCCAGGATCTGGCCTTCGCTCCAGCCAAGGGCCTTCAGCAGTACGGTGACTGACTGCTTGCGCTTGCGGTCGAGACGGACGCCAACCTGGTCGCGCTTGTCAATCTCCAGCTCGAACCATGCACCACGTGAGGGGATGATCTTGGCGGTGAAGATTTCCTTGTCGCTGGTCTTGTCCGCGGTGCGCTCAAAGTAAGCACCCGGCGAACGCACCAGCTGCGATACAACGACACGCTCGGTGCCGTTGATCACGAAGGTGCCCTTGTTGGTCATGAGCGGGAAATCGCCCATGAAGACAGTCTGCTGCTTGATTTCACCGGTCAAGTTGTTCATGAACTCGGCCTTGACGTACAACGGGGCGGCGTACGTGGCGTCGCGGTCCTTGCATTCGTCAACGGTGAACTTGGGGTCAGAGAACTCCGGCTCCGTGAAGGACAGGGACATGGTGCCCTGGAAATCCTCAATGGGGGAGATTTCTTCGAAAATGTCGGACAGGCCCGACGTGACGGCCACGCTGTCATCGCCAGCGTCCACTGCCGTCTGCATGCGGTCCTGCCAGCGTCCATTGCCTACGAGCCAGTCAAAGCTCTCGGTCTGGAGCGCAAGCAGATTCGGCACGTCAAGCGGCTCGTGAATCTTTGCGAATGAGAGGCGACTCTTTGCACCGTCGGTGCTGTTTGAATCGATAGCGGTTGCAGCGTTATTTACATTAGAGGTGCTCGAGGCGACCAAGAGGGATCCTTCCACAGACCTGCAGGCTTGTTCTTACGAACCCTCACCCGTTCCACTCCTGGTCATCAAACCCGGACGAACGCTGGCCAAGCAGCCGCAGAACATGCTTCAAGGCGCAGTTAAACTGCCCTTTTTGCACGTTGTCCTTGGCTCTTGACCGAAACAAAGCCCACCGCTATATGAAGGCTGGAGGTTAAGAGGGATACGCAAAGATCTACTCTACAGGCAACTGCCCCATCGTGTCTACCCCAGGATCCCAAAAACTGCAAGTATCGATATGCCACGACACATCGACGCCTGTTTTCCCGGGACTTTTCGGGCAAATAGTGCCCGCAGTTGGGCGCGTCACACCGGAGGATTCGGTGGGCGGGCAACCTGGAAATTTTCTGCCGCCGAAAGCCGTTGAATTCCATGACTGACAGCGGTTGCTGTTAGGTTTTAGGAAGGACGCGTACAGCTCAACGAGGAACTGTACGGCACAAGTTTCAAGGAGCGCGGCGGCCATGACGGCACAAACAAATGATGTTGTAATTCTCGCGGGGGCCCGCACACCCCAGGGCCGACTTAACGGGCAGCTGGCACCGTTTACCGCCGTCGAGCTGGGTTCGAAGGCCATCGCCGCGGCAGTCACCCGATCCGGTGTTGATGCCGCAGACATTAATTTTGTCATCATGGGCCAGGTGCTGCAGGCCGGCGCCGGGCAGAACCCGGCCAGGCAGAGCTCCATTGGGGCTGGCATCGGCTGGAATGTACCGGCTACAACCATCAACAAGGTGTGCCTGTCAGGCCTGACAGCTGTCATCGATGCGGCCCGATTGATCCGCAGTGGCGAGGCTGCAGTGGTTGTGGCGGGCGGACAGGAGTCAATGACGCGGGCACCGCATATTCTGCCCGGCTCCCGACAAGGCTGGACCTATGGGGCCATCCAGGCCCTGGACGTGGCGGCCCGCGACGGATTGACGGACGCCTTTGACGACGACTCGATGGGGTTGTCCACCGAGCGTGGCAATCTCCGCCTGAGCATCTCCCGCACCGCGCAGGACGAGGTGGCTGCCGCCTCGCACCAGCGTGCGGCGGCAGCAGTTGCCGCCGGCGTTTTCAACGACGAAATTGTGCCCGTCACGGTCCCCCAGCGCAAGGGTGAACCGCTTGTCTTGAGCGACGATGAGGGCATTCGTCCGCAAACAACGGTGGACAGCCTGGCCGGGCTGCGTCCAGCCTTTACAGCGGACGGCGCCATCACGGCAGGGAACTCCTCGCCCCTGTCCGACGGCGCCAGCGCACTTGTCCTGACTTCACGTGCCTACGCCGAGGAGCACGGCCTGGCCTGGCTGGCCGTTGTCGGGGCACCGGGCCAGGTGGCCGGACCGGACAATTCGTTGCATTCCCAGCCATCCAACGCCATCACCGCAGCCCTGACCACTGCAGGCTGGGGCGTGGACGACCTTGACTTCATCGAGATCAATGAGGCTTTTGGCTCCGTTGCCGTCCAGTCACTGCATGATTTGAAGCTGCCGCTGGAGAAATGCAACATCCACGGCGGTGCCATCGCGTTGGGCCACCCCATCGGCGCCTCAGGCGCCCGGCTGGCACTCCACGCGGCCCTTGAGTTGAGCCGGCGGGGCTCCGGCAGGGCTGCTGTCTCGCTGTGCGGCGGTGGCGGCCAGGGCGAAGCGCTGCTTTTGTTCCGGGACGCATAGTGGGCGCAGGGCCCGAACCCGCAGGCCGGGACTTGGCAGGCGGAGACTTGACGGGCCGGGAACGTGTGGCAGCGGACGCTGCCGCACGCAGCCTGCCGGTGGAGCTGGTTGTGCGGCCCGCGGCGTCCTCGCTTGCGGAAGCAGCAGATCTTCTGGGAGTCACGCCGTCGGACATTGTGAAGTCCCTCGTGGTCAAGCGCAGCGACGGCACTTTCCTCTTTGCGCTGGTGCCCGGCGGGCGGTCAATTTCATGGCCCAAGCTCCGGACAGTGGTGGGCGTCAACAAGCTGCAGATGCCGGCCGCTGACGTCGCCCTGGCGGCAACAGGCTACGAACGCGGCACCATCACCCCGCTGGGCAGCACGACGGCGTGGCCCGTCTTCGTTGACGAAGGCATCCGCGGACGCCGGGTCGCCATGGGCGCCGGTGAGCACGGCTACAGTTTGTTCGTTGCGGGCGACGATTTGATTGCCGCCTTCGGCGCGACAGTGGCGGACATCTCCGTTCCGGAGTAGCTGCACCGCGAGTGGAGGTTCCCTCGCGCTCGTGGGCCCCGCCCGGACACAAGAAAGCCCCGCACCAATCGGTGCGGGGCTTTCTTTGAAGTGCGAGGAGATTACTTGACAGTAACCGTGGCGCCGGCAGCTTCGAGAGCTTCCTTGGCCTTCTCGGCAGCTTCCTTGGTTGCACCTTCGAGAACAGCCTTGGGAGCCGAGTCAACGACCTCCTTGGCTTCCTTCAGACCCAAGGAAGTGATCGAGCGAACTTCCTTGATAACAGCGATCTTCTTGTCGCCGGCTGCTTCGAGGATGACGTCGAATTCAGTCTGCTCTTCTTCAGCTTCTGCAGCGCCGCCACCGGCGGGGCCTGCAACTGCAACAGCAGCTGCAGTAACTTCGAAGGTCTCCTCGAAGAGCTTAACGAACTCGGAGAGCTCGATGATGGTCAGTTCCTTGAAAGCTGCAATGAGCTCGTCGTTGGTGAGCTTAGCCATGGGTGGCGCTCCTTCTGTTCACTGGCCCAACCTGGGCCGAATCCATAAACCTAAATCCTGCTGGACTTAGGGAAGTACTGTGGGGTCTCCCCCTGGGGCTTGATGCCCCGCCTGCCATGTCCTGGAAGATCGTGTGAACAATTTTCAGGCCGGCAGGTGGGGACTAAGCCTCGGTGGTCTCAGCTTCAGCAGCAGGCGCCTCGTCGGCAACAGCTGCTTCTTCAGCGGCGGGTGCTTCCTCAGCGGCCGGAGCCTCTTCAGCGGGAGCGCCATCGGCCAGCTTCAAACGCAGGGCCTCGAGGGTGCGCGCAGCGGCGGCCATCGGTGCCTTGAGGATGCCGGCAACCTTGGCCAGCTGCAGTTCACGAGACTCAAGGGCAGCCAGTGCGACAAGCCCATTGGCGTCGAGAGCCTTGCCTTCAAACAAACCGGTCTTGATGACCAGCTGCTTGTTGGCTTTTGCAAAATCCGTGAGGCTCTTTGCTGCTGCAACAGCGTCACCCTTGATGAAAGCAATGGCGGTGGGACCGGACAGCTGACCTTCGAAAGCGTCAACACCGGCTTCCTTGGCCGCAATGGCAGTCAGGGTGTTCTTTACAACCGAGAACTTGGTGTCCTGGCCGAGAGAAACGCGCAGCTCCTTGAGCTGAGCTACGGTGAGCCCACGGTATTCGGTTAGGACTGCGGCAGTTGAATCATTGAAATCCTGTGTGATTTCTGCAACTGCAGCCACCTTTGTTGGCGTTGCCATAACCCTCCTTCCGGGAATTGGTGCCAGTCTTTCCGGTCCGCCCGCCCCCAGCGCGCTGGATTGTGGACAAACAAAAACGCCCCGCACAGATGTACGGGGCGTTGTGCGCAGCGGATCCAGGGATATTCTCCTTGGTTCAACACTGGGCATAAGCTTTGTGCACCTGCGCTGGCCGTCCATGTAAAGGACTTTCGGATGCAAACCGGCCCGAATCCAACGCAGAAAGATGCATGCTGCACTTGCTGGCTGGGGGAGATTGACATCGACCGACGGTCTTTGGTTCCTTCAGATTACAGGAGGCCGGGCCTGGATTCCAAATCCGGGGCGTGTGTCCGTGGCCACGGCCGTTACCCCAAGGCGTTGAAGTCCTTGCGCCACTGCCCTGTCGCCCCTGCGCTGACGAAACCCAGCTGGGCGTTGACGGAGAGCATGGCTGAATTTTCGGGTGCGTTCCAGGTGTAGATGGCCCTGGTCTGCGGAAACTCGCGCATGAGCATTTCCATGTTCGCCACCTTGATCTGCAGCCCGACGTCCTTGCCCTTGTGGGCCTTTTCCACGATCGTGTCGTCTTGGAAGGCCACGTCGTTGCGATGTCCCAGGATGGAGATCGAGGTGAAGCCGACCAAGGCCCCCGTTGCCAGGCACTCGGCGGCGCTGACAAGCGTATGGCGGCCTGTGCGCGCGGACAGTTCCTCAGCTTCACGCAAGCTGTTCACGTCCCACTGGTCCAGCTCCTGGGCCTGCTCCGGCTCCTGATCTTGGCCCCGGTGAAGTCCCTGGCCCCGGGCTGCGTCGTCGTTGCCGCTGACGTCCTGCTCCAGGCGGACGAAGTCCTGCGCCCATTTTTCCGGGCAGCTGTCCATCCACTGGTGCACAGCGTAGGCCGGCTCCTGCCTTGCTGCAGCCTTGTCGGCCAGCTGGGCGGCGACACCGGCCGGCAGCGGCAGCGCACAGGCGCTGAACTGTTCCACCAGCTCAAGGTCGTACCCGGCGCTGTAGGCGAACCGGGCTTCCCTGCTGCTCAGCGGCAGGGACCCGCTGCCATGGGTGGCTGTGATGGGGTCGCTTACACCATCCACCAGCGCCGCCACCGGATGGTTCGTTTCAACCATGACGATTTTGCGGTTCTCGCCCCTGACAAACAGCTCGGCGGCCTCCAGCAGCTTCCGTCCCAGCCCGGCACCTGCGGCGGAGGGCAGCACATCAAGGGTGACGTGGGCCAGCTCGGTGTTGTCATCCAGGGGCATCGCAATGCCGGCGCGGCCAACAATTGTCCCGGCGTTGCGGGCGACCAGCACCACATACCACTCGTAGGGATCATGGCATTGGGCGAACAATTCCTGTGCCGTGTAGGCCAACACATCATTGCCCCAGGTATGCACGCGCACCTGTCGGGAGACCTCAACGGCCTGCAGGAAGTCCTGGGCGGCGTCGCCGTCCAGCGTCTCCGGAATCCGCAATTGTTCGATGGTTGCTGCACTCATGTCTTCAATACCCCGTAGTTGACTTTCCTCGAGGCCGCATCATGACGTAGTCATGCTCGACCCTGCTCCCCAATTGAAAACTTTTGGTTCCTGCAATGGTGAACCCGTGCTTTTCGTAAAAAGTCCGGGCCCGCCCATTCTCACTGTTGACGCCCAACCAGACCGCCCGGTTGCCGTTCCCGGCAACCCAGTCAAGGCTTGTGCGCAGGATCTGCGCGGCGACGCCTCCGCCATGCGTGTCGGGGTGGGCGTAACACTTGCTTAGTTCCACCGCATCCGGCTCTGCCACGGAGGCAACGTCCACGTCCGACGGCGGGGAGTCCACCAGCATCGTATAGGCCAGCAGGGGGCCGGCACCTTTTGTTGCGCCCTCTTGGGCGACAAACACCACCCGTCGCGGATCCGCCAGATACCCTGCAAAGGCTTGGCTGCCGAGCTTGTCCTTGACAAAGGCAGCGACATCGTCGGCGTCGCTGCCGACCGGGCACGCCAGCGGGAACGTGACGGCAGCCAGTTCGGCCAGGGCGGCGGCGTCGGATGGCTCCGCCGTGCGAATGGTCACTTCCATGCGTGTGTTCCTCCTGCCACCGGGCCCTGACGGGGCCTTACCCCACAGTTTACAAAAAAGGGAGGGCCGTTGTAGCAAATGTGCTACAACGGCCCTCCCGTCAATCAATCGAGACTAGCCCTCGATAACAACCTTGGTTGCCGCGGAATCAACCGCGATGCCGGGGCCGAACGTCGTGGAGACGGTGGCCTTCTGCAGGTAGCGGCCCTTGGAAGCGGACGGCTTCAAGCGAAGCACCTCTTCCAGAACAGCTGCGTAGTTCTCAGCCAGCTTCACGGCGTCGAAGGAAACCTTGCCGATGATGAAGTGCAGGTTGGAGTGCTTGTCGACGCGGAAGTCAACCTTTCCACCCTTGATGTCATTAACAGCCTTGGCCACGTCGTTGGTGACGGTGCCTGTCTTCGGGTTGGGCATGAGGTTGCGGGGACCCAATACCTTACCCAAACGGCCAACCTTGCCCATGAGGTCAGGGGTGGCAACGGCGGAATCGAAGTCGGTCCAGCCGCCCTGGATCTTTTCGATCAGGTCGTCGGTGCCAACGAAGTCGGCGCCGGCGGCGATTGCTGCCTCGGCACGGTCACCGGTTGCGAAAACCAGGACGCGGGCGGTCTTACCGGTACCGTGAGGCAGGTTGACCGTTCCGCGGATCATCTGGTCGGCCTTGCGGGGGTCTACACCCAAACGGAAGGCAACCTCAACGGTGGCGTCGAACTTGGACGGGTTGGTGTCCTTGGCGAGCTTGATGGCGTCGAAGGGTGCGTATACGTTCTCCGCATCGATCTTGGCCTGAGCTGCCTCATATGCTTTACTGCGCTTTGCCATGCTGCGTTTCTCCTTGTGCAGTTGTGGTCGTTAGGACCGCGCGGGCCCTGCCACTACGTCCGCCGCTGCCCGCCTTGGGCGGGTTGACCGGCGTCGTTCTTAATAAAATAGGTGGTGCTTCGGTGACTGGAACCTGCACGCTGCGGGTTCTGGCACCAGGTGAGGGAATTAAGCCTCGACGGTGATTCCCATGGAACGGGCGGTGCCGGCGATGATCTTCTCTGCGCCTTCGATGCTGGTGGCGTTGAGGTCAACCAGCTTCTGGGTGGCGATCTCGTTGACCTGTGCCTTGGTCAGCTGGGCAACCTTGACGGTGTGCGGGGTAGCTGAACCCTTGGCGACGCCTGCAGCCTTTTTGATGAGCTCTGCAGCCGGCGGGGTCTTGGTGATGAACGTGAATGAACGGTCTTCGTAAACCGTGATTTCAACGGGAACGACGTTGCCGCGCTGGGATTCCGTTGCAGCGTTGTACGCCTTGCAGAATTCCATGATGTTGACGCCGTGCTGACCAAGCGCGGGTCCGATGGGCGGTGCCGGGTTGGCGGCGCCTGCCTGGATCTGCAGCTTGATAAGGCCGGTGACCTTCTTCTTGGGAGCCAATGTAGGGTCCTTCTCTCAATATCTTTCCTGGGACGACGGAGCGCGTCCCAGGTGGGTGGCCGAATGGCGTCCGGCCGAACGCAACACGCAGAACTAAGCAAGTTCGCGTGCAACGAAATTTTTAGGACAACTAGATCTTGGTGACCTGGTTGAAAGCAAGCGTGACGGGTGTTTCACGCTCAAAGATGGAAACCAGCACAACGAGCTGCGCGGCTTCGGGCTTGATCTCGGAGATCGACGCCGACAGGCCTTCAAACGGGCCGTCCTTGACGATGACAGCTTCGCCAACTTCAAAGTCGATGACGGCGTCAACGGGATCGTGACGCAGCGGAACGCCGGTTTCTTCAGCCTGCTGCTCCTCAAAGATGGGGGCAAGCATCGAGAAGACTTCATCCAGGCGCAACGGGACGGGGTTGTGGGCGTTGCCAACAAATCCTGTGACACCGGGGGTGTGGCGGACAACGCCCCACGAAGCGTCGGTCAGTTCCATGCGCACCAGGACGTAGCCGGGAATGCGGACGCGGCTGACAACCTTGCGCTGGGCATTCTTGATCTCCACGACTTCTTCCATGGGGACCTGAATTTCGAAGATGTAATCTTCCATGTTCAGCGACAGGCTGCGGGACTCAAGGTTTACCTTGACCCGGTTTTCGTAGCCGGCGTAGGAATGGATGACGTACCAGTCACCCTCCTGGCGGCGCAGCTTGGCCTTGAATTCCTCTGCCGGGTCAACTTCGGGCTCGGCGGGTTCGACGGCGGCGTCAGCGTCAGCCGCTGAATCGCCCTCTTCGCCGGCCACGGCGTTGGTGACCTCAGGGGCTTCGTCAGTTGCGACGTCGTCCGCGGGTGCAGCAAGGTCGGCACTGATGGCAGCATCAGCAACCACAGTGTCCTGGTCCTGCTCACTGTTTGTTGCCTCGGGCTCCAGCTCAGACACGAATTTCCTGCTTTCCTTGTGCGTTCTTAAATGGCTCAAACCGACCCCATGCCAAAGATTTCAGCGGGGTCGGCCACGTTGAGCGTCTTACTGTTCGACGTTTATGTTTCCGCCAAAGATCCAAAGCACGGCCTTGCCGAATCCCAGATCCAGGACGGTAACGATACCCATCACGATTACCACGAATACCAACACGACGAGGGTCATGTTGATCAACTCTTTGCGAGTGGGGGTGACAACCTTCTTCAGCTCGCCGATGACCTGGCGCAGGAAGATGGCTATCCGGCTGAAAAATCCGGGCTTGCCGGGTTTTGCCGTCTTTTTGGCAGGGCCCTTGGAGCTGCTTGCCGCAGTTTCGGTCACCAGTGCCTCACTCATCATTTGTTGGGATGCCAGCACCTCCGGCATTCCGGACCGTGCATTGTGCAAAATATTCGCCCGGACGCCTCGGGCTGCCTGCACGTTGAATTTGTGCAGTAAACCCCTTGCGTCCATGCGCAGGGCAGACAGGACTCGAACCTGCAACCTGCGGTTTTGGAGACCGCTGCGCTACCAATTGCGCCACTACCCTTTGGAATCCGTTCACAGAACACACTGTCTTCTGCGGCCAAAAATCCATTCGATGCTAAGAACCATGAATAACCTACAGTCTGAAAGCCGTCTTTCCAAACGGACTTGGAGACCGACATCAAGGCGTGGATCATCATCGTGCTTGAACACCGGTTACCCATTCTACGCATCCTTGGGGCGGTTCGTCGAACTGGACACAGTATGCGCCCCAAACCGTATGCGCCTAAAGTGGATAGTGCAGAAGTTTGCATTTTGAGCCTCCCCCGAAGAAAGAATCCTGATGCCTGCCGAACCGACAGCCAACCAAGCCTCCGGGCGCCGCGTTTCCGCCCGGATCGCCGCCATCGCCGAATCTGCCACCCTCGCCGTTGACGCCAAAGCCAAGGCCTTGAAGGCTGCAGGACGCCCCGTCATTGGCTTTGGCGCCGGAGAACCCGATTTCCCCACGCCCGATTACATTGTTGAGGCGGCCATTGCCGCGGCCCGCCAGCCCAAGTTCCACAGGTACTCCCCCGCGGCAGGACTGCCGGAGCTGCGCAGCGCCATCGCCGCGAAGACACAGCGCGATTCCGGCTACACGGTTGATCCTGCCCAAGTGCTGGTGACCAACGGCGGCAAGCAGGCCGTGTACGAATCCTTTGCAACCCTTCTTGACCCGGGCGATGAAGTCATCGTGCCCAGCCCCTTCTGGACGACCTATCCGGAGGCCATCCGCCTGGCCGGCGGCGTCCCCGTTGAGGTGTTTGCCGGACCGGAGCAGGGCTACCTGGTCAGCATCGAGCAACTTGAAGCCGCGCTGACACCCCGCACCAAGGTGCTGCTCTTCGTGTCCCCGTCCAACCCGACAGGCGCCGTCTACTCCCCCGAGCAGACCCGTGAGATTGGTGTGTGGGCCGCAGCCAAGGGGTTGTGGGTCATCACGGATGAAATCTATGAGCACCTGACCTACGACGGCGTTCCGTTCACCTCGATTGCCACGGCCGCCCCTGAGCTGGGCGATCGCGTCGTCATTCTCAACGGCGTCGCCAAGACTTATGCAATGACCGGCTGGCGGGTGGGCTGGATGATCGCACCCTTGGATGTCACGAAGGCCGCCACCAACATGCAGTCCCACGCAACATCCAACGTGGCCAATGTGTCCCAGATGGCAGCCCTCGCCGCCGTGTCCGGACCGCTGACCGCCGTGGACGAGATGAAGCTTGCCTTTGACCGCCGCCGCAAGGCCATGGTTGCCGCGCTGAACGCCATTGACGGCGTGGAGTGCCCCAACCCGCACGGAGCTTTTTACGCCTACGCGGATGTCCGCGGCCTGCTTGGCCGCGAAATTGGCGGCATCCGCCCGGCGACGTCCGCCGAGTTGGCTGCCTTGATCCTGGACAAGGTTGAGGTTGCCGTGGTTCCCGGCGAGGCTTTTGGTCCCAGCGGCTTCATGCGCCTGTCCTACGCCCTGGGCGACGAGGACCTGGCAACGGGCGTCGGCCGCCTGCAGGAGTTCCTGGGCTCCGCCAAGGCATAGTCCCTGTTCCATGCGTCCACGGGAGGTCCCTCGCCGAAGCTGCAGCGGGAGGTCCCGGAGCGGGGATGGATTTTTGAGGTCGCCCCGCGACCGAGGAAATCTTACTGCCCGCGAGGGACCTCCCGCGGAAGCGCCGCGAGAGACCTCCAGCGGGAGCCCGGGGGTTACAGCAGGCGCCGGTCGGCCGCCCAGCGGGTCAGTTCATGGCGTGAGGACAGCTGCAGCTTGCGCAGCACGGCAGAGACGTGGGTTTCCACTGTCTTGATGGAGATGAACAGCGCCTTCGCCACCTCCTTGTAGGAGTATCCGCGCGCGATCAGGCGCATGACCTCAAGTTCGCGGGCCGAGAGCTTGTCGAGCTCATCCTCAACCGCAACCTCCGCCGTGCCAAAGGCATCCAGCACAAAGCCTGCAAGTCGAGGCGAGAACACGGCGTCGCCGCCGGCCACCCGCCGCACGGCGTCCGAAATTTCAGCACCTGAAATGGACTTTGTGACGTAGCCGCGGGCGCCGGCCCGAATCACCGAGACCACGTCCTCCGCGGAATCGGAAACGCTCAATGCCAGGAACTTCGTTGTCGCCAGCTGGGCTGTGCAGCCGGCGATGACTTCCCGCCCGCCTTGTCCGCGGCCGCCGGGCAGGTGGACGTCAAGCAGGACCACGTCGGGTTGCTGCGTGTTGACCGCGGCAATGGCGTCCTCCACCGTCGCGGCCTCCGCCAACACCACGATGTCGGCGGCCAAGTCGGCCTTGAGCCCGGACCGAAAAATTGCATGGTCATCCACAATCACAACCCTGATGGGTGTTGCCGGCAATGTCATTTGGCCTCCTCGGTGGCAGGTGTTTCGCTGGGCAGGTGCAGCCGCACCTCGGTGCCCTCCGCTGAACTAATGATCTCAGCAGTGCCGCCATTGCGCTGCATGCGTCCCACGACGGACTCCCGGACTCCCAGCCTGTCCGCCGGCACTGCACCGACATCAAAACCCTGTCCACGGTCCTTGACGAACACATCAACGCCCTTGGCGCCGGCTTCAACGTACACGGAAACGGTGGTTCCGCCGTGGCGCACGCCGTTCAGCACGGCCTCCCGCACCGCCTGGACCAGTGCGTGTCCGCGCTCTGTCAGTTCGGCGTCGCCCACTGCAACAACTTCCACAACCTGCCCGTACAGGTCCTCAGCCTCCGCGCACACAGCCTTGACGCGCTCCACCAGGGCCCCGGAATTGTGCGCGTTGTCTTGATAAATCCATTCACGCAGTTCACGTTCCTGGGCCCGGGCCAACCGGGTCACATCCACGGCGGAGCCGGCGTTCTTTTGGATCAAGGCCAGGGTTTGCAGCACGGAGTCGTGCAGGTGCGCGGCGATCTCCGCCCTCTCGGTTTCCCGGATGCGCCCGGCGCGTTCGCTTTGAAACTCCCGCCAAAATTTCAGCGCCCAGGGGGCAAGGACGAGGCCGACACCGGCCAGGACAGCCAGGGAGGCAACCACCGATGACCACAGCAGCTGCCAGGAACCGGAACCGGCCACAATGACAATGACGCCGGCAATGACTAAGGCGACCCCGCCGCCCAAACGGAGCATGGCCATGGGGGTGTCCATTTTTGCCGCGGTGAGCAGCCCCACCCGGCGGGTGTTGTCCAGCTGCATCCAGGCAAGGACGGCACCCAGGGCAATGACGAGCAGCGGGATCAGGGTTCCCAGCTGCAGGTTCCAGCCCATCTGCTGGCCAAACACGATGATGGCGGCTATGACAAGACCGCCGCCGATGAGCACGTCCTTGAAGGCGAGCGATGGTTTCCGGCGCCCGCCAGTGCTGTTTGTGTTGCTGTTGTCGTCGCTGGTGACACCGGACTCGGGCAGTGCTCCGCCGTCGGGCACTGCCGCTGTGGGGCGGAAGAGTTTGAGCCGCGGGTTCCCGTCGGCGTCGAGCAGCTTGCTTCCGGCATCGGTCTGCTCGCCGGCCATGGGCACCAGCAGCCACAACCAGGCGTAAAACACCAGACCAGCACCAAAAAAGAAGCTGGTGCCGATCATGATGGCGCGCACATGCCCCACCTTGATGCCGAGGTGTTCGGCCAGTCCACCGCAAACCCCGGCGACAACGCGCTCTTGGGAACGGTACATCTTTGCGCTCATGGTTCAATCCAAGCACGCCCACAGCCCACCCGCAGCGATTCCCGGGGTTGCTTCAGGGTTCTTTCAGGGTCACCACCGATGGTCAGCAGCCCTTGTGGACCGCCACCATTGAAGTATGAACAATCCTCAGGACACCCCAGAGCAAGACAACCCAGAACAACCGGCAGCTCCCACACCCGGCCCGGAAGCAGCCGCCCCCGGCCAGAACCCCGGGCCGATCCCGGGACAGGGCGGTCCGGCCAATGACGCTGCCGGATACCCGGCAGGAACCCACGCCGGGCAAGCCAATTCCGCAAAATTCTTCCAGTGGCTCCGCGGTCTGGGCGTCCAGCGTGGAAGCAGCCGCTGGGTTGGCGGGGTGTGCAGCGGGCTGGCCAACAAATGGGGCATTGACCCTGTCATTGTGCGGGGGCTTGCCGTTGTCCTCACCTTGTTCTTCGGCGCCGGGCTGCTGGCCTACGGTGTTGCCTGGGCGCTGCTCCCCGAGCCCGACGGGCGCATCCACGTTGAGGAAGTTGCCCGCGGAAACTGGTCAACCGGGATGACAGGTGCCGGAGTGGTGACGCTTCTGGGTCTGGTCGGCCCCGGGCAGGGGTTCATCTTCGGGAGGAACGACGGCTGGTTCCCGTGGCCGCTGTTCTGGATTGCCGTCGTCGCCGGTTTCCTTTACTGGGGCGTCAACTACAACAAGTCCAAGGAACTGCACGGCAAATCGCAGCACAGCAAAACGCAGGAGGGCCACGCCCCGGCCGGCATTCCGGAGCAGGGCGCGACCCCGCCCGAAGGAAGCTGGCCCGGGAGCAACTGGCAGGGCCACGACTACAGCCAGACCGCGTGGCAGGCGCCGGTCCAGGCGGGCAATGCTGGCCCGGGTGCCACCAGCTTCGCCACCCGGCCGCAGTTTGTCCCCAATCCGCAGATGTACATCAAGCACCGGCCGGTTAAAACGACCCCACGGTTGGGCGCGGCGGCCAGCCTGCTCGTGCTGGGCCTGGCCGCCGTGATCGGCGCGCTGGTTCTGCTGTTGGACGCCACCGGCGTCATTGACCTCAACGGCTACCAGGCCGGGATCGCCGCAGCCGCCGCAGCCATCACGGCCGGCGTTGGCATCGTTGCCGCGGGGATCATGGGCCGCAGTGCCGGCGGGCTGGGAACGTTCTCCATCATCGCGCTCGTGTTCGCCTCCCTGCTGAGCCTGCCGGCCCAGACCGGCCCGTTCACCGCGTTCAACAACACCACCTGGACGCCCACCACCATCAGCGCGGCGGAGGCGGGACGAACCATCGTGCTGGGCAACGCCACCTTCGACCTGACCAAGCTCGACGGCGTCTCCTCCCTCGACAGCGAGCTGGCACTCCCGCTCAAGGCCGTCGCCGCCAGCGTCACCGTCAAAGTTCCTGCCACCGTGCCCGTCACCATCCACAGTGAGCTGGCCGCCGTCTCCTTTTCCGTCAATGGCAAGAACGACGGCGACTCACTCGCCCAGGACCTGACAACCGAACTCAACCCCAACGCCACCGGCCCGGGCATTGTCATCGCCCTGGAGGGCGCGGCCAGCAATATTGAGATCGTGACGGTGAAGTGATGGCCACGGACCGCGATCCCTTCCTTTTTGGGCCCCCACCCGAAGCCGGCACAACACCCATCAACCCCACGGAGCACACAATGGAACTGCCCACAGACCAGCCCACGGAATCCCTGAACGTCCCCGCCGACGCCGCCAGCGCGCAGCAAACCAAGCCAGCCAAGCACCCGGCGAGGGTCGGCACCATAGTCTGGGGCGCCGTCGTCGTTGTCCTGGCCGTCCTGAACATTATTGCCAGCCGCACCGGCCTGGACCTGGACGCCAGGCTCACAGCCATGTGGCTCCTGCTGGGGGCCGGCGTGGCCATGGTTGCCGGCGGCGCCATCAAGCTCCTGCGGAAGACGCAGCGGTAGCCGGGACGCGTCCACGGTTCGAACGCGAGGTTGCCGAGATCACATCTACGTCTAGAATGATCTACAGAGGAGCTCAATGGTGCGCTCAAACCACATTGACTCCATCCCTCGAAGGACCTTAACACTTATGAAGATTGGAATTCTCACCAGCGGCGGAGACTGCCCTGGCCTGAATGCGGTAATCCGCGGCATCGTACTCAAGGGCATCAAGGCTTATGGCCACGAATTTGTTGGCTTCCGGGACGGCTGGCGCGGCGTGGTTGAGGGCGATGTCATGGACCTCCCCCGCCAAATGGTGCGCGGCATCTCCAAACAGGGCGGCACCATTTTGGGCACCTCCCGCACCAACCCCTTTGAAGGCAATGGCGGTCCCGAGGTAATCAAGGCCCACATGGACCGTCTGGGCGTTGACGCACTCATTGCCATAGGGGGCGAAGGCACTCTCGCCGCGGCTCGCAGGCTCACGGATGCCGGCCTGAAAATTGTGGGTGTGCCGAAGACTGTTGACAACGACCTCGACGCCACCGACTACACCTTTGGTTTTGACACGGCGGTGCAGATCGCCACCGAAGCCATCGACCGCCTGCGCACGACCGGTGAATCACACCACCGTTGCATGATTGCCGAGGTCATGGGACGGCACGTTGGCTGGATCGCCCTGCATGCGGGCATGGCCACCGGAGCCCACGCGGTCCTGATCCCGGAACAAAAAACCAGCATGGACCAGATCGTTGAATGGGTGCAGGAAGCCCACGACCGCGGCCGTGCCCCGCTGGTCGTGGTGGCCGAAGGCTTCGTCCCGGATCATCAGGACTCGGCCCACTCCGAGCGCGGCCTGGACACGTTTGGCCGTCCCCGCCTGGGCGGCATCAGCGAGCAACTCGCGCCGGAGATCGAGGCCCGCACCGGCATCGAAACCCGCGCCACCATTCTGGGGCACATCCAGCGCGGCGGCGTCCCCTCGAGTTTCGACCGGGTGCTCGCCACCCGTTTGGGCATGGCTGCAGTCGACTCGGTCGTGGAAGAGCGATGGGGCACGATGGTCTCGCTCAAGGGGACCGAAATTGAGCACGTCCCCTTTGAGGCTGCCCTTGGCAATCTGAAGATTGTGCCGCAGCACCGCTACGACGAGGCCGCCATCCTGTTCGGCTGACCTTCCTGGGTATTCCTGCCCGGATACGACTGGAGACACAACAATGCCCCGCAGCACCTCGGTGCTGCGGGGCATTGTTGTGTCTCCACGCACCCGCTGGCGGGGCGGCGTTGCTGAGCGGGCCCTTCTCCGGGGGAAGATCGGGCACCGCTCAGCAACTTCATCCGGACGCCGCCTGGGGGTGCGGCGTCCTATCCTTGAACCTTGGGGAGGTCCTAGGACTCTTCGCGCTGGCGGCCGCGCCGGGCGGCAACCAGCAAAACTGTGGTGGACCCGGCCGCAGCCAGTCCAATTCCAAGCGCCCACCAGGGAAATCCAACGTCCACCGGCACTGCCCCTGCTGCTGTCTGTCCGGACGGGGTGGGAACACGCTCCGCCGTGACTATCAGTCGATGGGTGTTGATGCCTGTTGGTGTGCACGTAATCAGTGAGATCAGGTCCTCACCCTGAACCGGCCGCAGCGACTCGGTTTCGCTTGGCTCGACGACCTCAATGTTGTTCACGCGATAGGTCAGCACTTCCCCGTAGACCTCCATCTCAACGGTGTCCCCCAGTTTAACGTCGTCAAGATGGGTGAACAGGGTGGACTCGGGAATTCCAGTGTGGCCGGTGAGTACTGCGTGGCTGCCCAATCCGCCCACGGGGAGGGCGGTTCCGAACAGGTGTCCCACGCCTCGCCGCAGCACCACATCGCTGGTGCCGTGGAAGATTGGCAGGTCGGCGTCGATGGAGGGTATCCGCAAGCGCGCCATCACTCCGTCCGGGCTCAGCGAGAGTTGTTTGCGGTAGTCCGCGCCGGCTTGTTCACCGGTTTGTTCACCGGCCGGTGCGTTGCTGAATGGGTCCAGCAAGGACCCACCAGTCAGTGTCGTGTTGTACTCGCGTGCGGCAGCAAGCGCCGCGGCTCTGCCTTCCGGGCCAAGAATCTCGACGCTGTTGCCGTAACTGTTGACATCCTTCGACTGCTGCAGCGCAGAAAACCAGCTCGCTGCGCTCGGGTAGAGAAGCACGCTGACTCCGACAAAGGCAAGCACTGCGATAAATACCACCGAACCGGAGACCCTGGCCCGCAGGCCGGGCGTCGGGGCGGCATGTTCCAGTGTGTCTTGTCGTCCCATGCGCGGACGGACTCCTCAATCAAGGGTCCTGGCGGCGGGCGCGGTGTGCGTCTGCCGCCAGGACACTGCGGGTGTGGACTATGCCTGTGAAACGCGGCGGGTGCTGCGCTTGCGGATGGCTACCCCACCGGCGATGGACAGCAGCCCGAGGCCGACGATCATGAAGGCAACCGTGCCGGGCCCACCCGTGAGCGGGAGGGTGAACGGCGGGGTCTGGGGGTTCAAAACTTCGATGTCAACGGTGGTTGAAACCTTGCCGTCCTTGACCGTGAACTTCATCGGGGTTGCCTTGCTGACGCTGGCGGAAATGTTGTAGCCGGTCGGGGCCTTGGTTTCCACGAGCCAGTAGTCAATGGACGTTGCTGTGCCGTTCACGGTTGCGCGCAGGCCAGCGATTGCCACCTTGCCTTCGTTGCCCGAGGTAAAGGTGGTTTCGCCGGAGACGGAGACCGGGTTGTTGCCTGCCTTGGCGTCAGCTTCATTCGTGTAGATCTCGAACTCGGCTCCCTGCAGCGACTTGCTGGTGTCGTTGGCTGCAACCTTGTGGATGACCAAGTTGCCCCAGGTGGTCTGCGCCGGGTCGGAGGTGAAGTTCTTGTCGTTGATGAAAACTGTTGCCTCGTTGGTGATGATGCCGGATTCCGCACCGAGGGAGACCACAGTGGTCACGAGTGCAACGTTGACTGTGTCACCGGGCGTGAGCTTGGCCAGGCCAGCGTCCGTAAACGTGTAGGAAACGGTGCCCGGAACGGTGCTGGTGTCGATCGTGTAGTCGGCCGCCGCGGTCACTACAGTTCCCGCTGACAAGGTCACTGTCTCGCTCTTGTACTTCAACCGGGAGTCAAGCTTGTCGGTGATGGCGAAACTCTTCAGCCCATTGCCCTCTGATGCGTTGGGCACCTTGGCGCCAATGTTCCACGTGACATCGGATCCGAGGCCAGTGGCCGCCGAATCGTCAACCGTCTTTGTCACCGAGGCCAGTGAGTTCTTCGGGTACACATGGACGTCGTAGATCCAGGTGCTGTCGCTCTCGTTGGGCAGCGGCAGCGTCACCAGGAACGGCTGGGCGGCGAAGGCGATGTTGTTTTCACCCGGGCCCGTCTCCGTCACCAAGTACACGGCCTGGTCGAGACCGTCGAAGGTCAAGACGCCGGCCGCATTGGTCTTGCCTGCTCTTGGGGTACCGAGATTGCCTGCATCCACGCTGGCGGGAGTCAGGCCAACCGTGGCTGCCCACCCTGCGTTGGTGGCCAGGTCAATGTTGGTCACCTTCTGAATGGTGAACTCAACGCCCTCGAGTGCTGTCAGCTCGCTCGTATCCGCGGCCGGGAGCTCATTGCCATCGGGGGCATCGCCCTTCACGGTCGGCTGCACAAACTTGTGGATCGTCAGTGACTTTGCTGCATCCGGGTTGATGTTCCCGGCATCCGCGGCGCTGGCCGGCAGCATGCTGCCGAAGAGTGCTGCGGTGGCCAGGGCTGCAATGCCGAGGCCGGCGGTGAACCGCCGCGCGAGGGGGTTTCTTGCTTTTGACATGTGATTCTTTCCTATCGGGTGTGGGTGACGATCGAAGATGAAGAGGAGTTGGGTGTGACGTGGACCGCGCTGGCCCGGGTTCAGGTTCGCTTGGACTTGATTCGTCTGGCAATGAGCCAGGCGCCGGTCAGGGCCGCCAGCAAAATGAGGCCTCCGCCGACAAACATGTACGCCGATTGTCCGGTTCCTCCGGTCAGCGGAAGGGCGAATGCCGGGGCGCTGGCATTGACGAAGCGGTAAACCTCGTGGTGGCCTGTCGCCACGGACACGGATGCTGATCCGGCATCGGCCCATGCATCCGGATCGGCAAGGCTGCCGTCGGAGTTGAGGGTGCCGGTGTAGCGCTGCAGGCTCAGCTGCAGATATGCGGCTTTGTCGGCGCTCGACTCGCTGAGTGCGTAGTTCAAGCCAGCGGTCACGGACTTCGTGTTTGTTTCGGCAACGGTGTTGGCTCCGGCAACGTCCCAAGGCTCGCCGTCCGTTGGCTTGGCCGTCAGGGTGAAGTCGCCGGGGACCAAGCCGCCGCCGTTGCTGTCGTCGATGAACTTGAGGAGCGTCAGCACCGTTGTGCAATCCACCGTGTTGGTGACGGTATAGCTGTTGGCGCCGGGCGCCAGCACCGCAGCAAACGGGACCTTGCCCGACGTCGTACTACCATTAGCGAGGGTCACCTGGGATTCTATGACCTTGCAGGCCATGGACGCATCGATGGACGTGGTTTCACCGATAGTCACGGTGTTGCCTGCAAAGTAGCCGCTGCGCAAGGTCGCCCACTCCGGCGTGGGGGCGCCTCCACCATCCGGTCCGGTCAGGGTCAGTGCGGCAAAAATGCCGGCAGGCTGCTGGCCGTTGTCGTAACGCTTGCCGTCCACGATCCACTTCTTCTCGACCACGACTGTGGCCGCCGTGTTGGTGTTGATGAAGGCGCAGTTGACATCGCTGGCACCGAGAACAAACGAACCCGTCAGCACTCCCGTAGCCACGCTTGTGCCTGCAGCGTTGGTGCACCTGAGCGTAGTGGTGTACACGCCCTTGTTGTTCGTGGCCAGAACCTCGGCGACATTCACCGTGGTGCCCTGGGCGAAGGTGGCAGTGATGACATTGCCGTTCGTGGGCGCTGTGGACGTTCCTGTTTCGCCGTTGGCGTTGAAGCCTGCCGTGTCGCCTGCAACCGCCTTGATCCAAGTCTTGGCGACAGTCACTTTTGCGGTCTTGGGAGTATTGGTGAATACACAGGTGACATTGACGCCGTCGCCGGACTGGTCAGGGAAGGCGAACGTGCCGGATGCGCCTTCACCGACGACGTTCCACAGCGCTCCGTCCGTGCAGACCCAAGTGGAGGTGTATTGAGCCAGGTTGGTCCCGGACGCGCCGGTTTCCTGGATTTTAATGGTGGTGCCGCTGATGGGGACGCTGGAAGCAAAAGTGCCCGGGCCAGTTTGCATACCCGTGGTGGTACCCGTGGTTGTTCCGGGTGCACCGATCGGCTTGTTATCGACTGTGGCCGTCATGGTGAACTGATCCGATCCTGCGACACGGTTAACGATGTTCTTTTGAACCTTCAGAGAGTTGTTGTACTGGCACGAGGCCATGTCCACGGGGCTGGACAAGCCGCTAGTTATTGCCCCTCCGCCAACCAGGTTGCCAGTGCTTGGATCCACTTTGTAAAGATGGCCGGCCGATGTGTCGAGGTAGAGGTAACCGCCCGCAAAGGCAATTCCGTTGAACTGCCGCTGCTGGTTATTGATGTTTAGCGGCGTGATCTCTGTGGCTGTCAGCGCCGCGATGCCGGCTCGCGAGGGAATCGGCTCGTTTACACGCATCAAGACGTTTGAATCGTCTGCCGTTGTGTTCGAGCTGGCCACGAAGTACATGGTGCCGTCAGAGCTGAACACAAGGTCACCGTTGGCTCGATCGGTCTTCACCCAGTTCCGGCCACCTAGCCAATTCTGAACCCAGGACCCAGAATCCTTAGACACCGGTATGGTTCCCACCTTGCCGATACTGGACTCTGTCGCGGGGTTGAAGGCATAAAGTTCAAGGGTCGTGGCGTTAACTCGTCCGTAGTAATAGATTCCAGTGACCGGATTGATGCCGCCCATTACGAAGGTGCCACCGCTGGAAATGTTCTGCACGCCTTTAAAGGAGCGGGTGTCGCCATCTGCCGAATAGCGGTACACCGTCATGTCATTGCCGGAGTCGGGTTGGGCAGGCACTGCAAACGCATAGTTGGCGTCTTTCGTCAGGGCCAATCCGTTGAGTGTATTTGGGCTGTTGATGGTGCCGATGTCGGTCTGTCCACCAGTGCCGGTGTTGACCCGGCGGATTTTTTTGTCGTCGCCAATTGTGTAGACAACGTCCGCATCACAAGTCATTCGCACCTTCGGCGCGGCCAGTGCCTGGATTTTTAGTGGCGCCTTGGCAGTCTCCGGATTCTTCACGTCCTTTGTGGGAGCAGGCTCTGATTCTGTTGGCGTCGCATCAGCAGGCAAAGCACCCTCAGCAGGCTCTGCATCTTCAACGCCAGCAGCGCTTTCGGTCGATGTCGCGCTCTCAGTTGGCGCAGCGCTTTCGGCGGGTGCAGTGTCCTCGGCGGGCATTGCGCCGGCAGTGGGCGATGCGTCGTCAACCGACTCGGCCGGGGCGTCGACAGCCTTCGCCGAAGCGACTCCTGTGTTGGCAGGGTCCGTGGCTGCCGCGGTGGCTTCAGGAGTGGACGCCTGTGCCGAAAGCGGCGCTGACACCACCCCACCGGCGCCAAGGCCGGCCACCAAGGCCAGGCCGAGCACACCGGTCGCGACGCGCAGCGTGATTGGTCGGGAAACCGACATCGCAGGCCCGGAATAATGCCGGCCTTCAGGCCGGCGTCGGGCAAACGAGGAAAAACGCATGACACTCCCCCAGAGAGATAATGGTTGGCGCGAAGTGCGCGAACTTATCGTAGGGAGAAGCGTGCTCTTGAAACACGAGTGGGGAACACTCTAATTTCCAGCAGCAACCACTCTATTTCTTGACAAAACCACTCTATTTGTGATTCGAGCCACGAAACGAGTGTCGCCCGGCAACTGAGGTGGCCAGTTGCGGAGCCGCCCGCCGGCTCGAACAAGAAATGCTTCGACGACGGAAAAGCCCCGGAGCACTCAAGTGCTGCGGGGCGCTAACGTTGAAGCCATGACTTTCGATATTTCCTCCGCGCCCATCGTTTTCCTCGCCTGGGAACGTGGCTTGGGGCTACCTGCGGATTCGCTCCTGACCGGGGCGGGGCATGGCCGGATCTGCCACCCGGTCCCGGCACAGACGCTGACCTTCGTCCGGTTGTGGGACCAGTCGATCCTCACGGGGCCGAAACACCTGCTGGCCGCCGCGGATGCCTATGACGACGACGAACTCAGCGATCATTCCACCATGCTGCGCCTGACAAGGCACGACGGCGGACGCGGACTGGGCACGCAGGCCCTGTACTACGCCGATGACCTGGCCCTGCACCAGCCCCAGGACACCGTCCATGTCGCCACGGGCCCGGAGCAGGCCGCCGCCCTGGAATCCCTGTGTCCCCCGGATGACGCAAACGATGTGGCCCTGGCCTCAAGGGAGCACAAATTCACTGTCATGGAGTCTGGAGCCCCCGACGCCGGCCCAGTCGCCTGCAGCGCCTACGGCGAGTATCAGGGGCTCCTGGCTCAGCTGGGAACACTGGTGGCACCGGATTTCCGACGCAAGGGCGTGGGCAGCCTTGCCACAAGCATTGCCGCCCACGAGGCCCTTGCCGCCGGGCTCATTGTGCAGTGGCAGGCCGACATCAACAATGCCGGCGCCCACGCACTGGCCACGTCAATGGGTCTCAACGTGGCCGGGTTGCAGACTCAGGTTTCCCTTCAGGCTCACCAAACTCCGCATAAATAGCCGAGACCTCGCGGGGCTTGGCAAAGAAAATCGCCACGGCAGCGCCCAGCAGCACGGCTGCCGCCGGCAGCAGGGTTGACTGGGACATCGCCGTCTGGAAGCCGGCGTGCAGCGCTTCCGGCAGCGGCCCCGAAGCTCCAGCGGCGCCGCCGGCAGCACCCGCCGGCATTTCAACGGCCAGCCTGGCTGAAATCAAGGCAGCAATCGCCGCGCTGCCCAGAACCGAACCGATCTGGCGTGTCGTGTTGTACACCCCGGCCCCGGCGCCAGCCTCGCGCGGCCCAAGGTTGCGGGTCGCCGTCGTCGAAAGCGGAGCCCAAATGCCGGAGCTGGCAATGCCCAGCAGTCCGCTTGGCAGCAGGAACAGCCAAATGGGTGTGTCCGGGCTCATCAGCAGCGCCGTCCAACCCAGCGAGACTGACATGAGAATGAAGCCGGTGCAGGCCACGTAACGCGGGTTCACGATGTCGACCAGCTTGCCGACAAACGGGGCAAGGACACCGGAGAACAACGCCATGGGGACCATCATGAGCGCGGATTGGGTGGGCGTCATGCCGCGCACCAACTGATAGTAAAAGAACAGCGGCAGGCTCATGGCCGTGACGCTGAAACCCATGGTGGTGATGGCGATGTTGGCGAGGGAGAAGTTGCGCACCTTGAACAAGTGCAGCGGCACCAGCGGTTCCCCTTTATTGACCGCCTGCCACCACACGAAGCCAATAAGCAGGACGATACCGGCAATGATCATTCCCCAGACGGACAGCGGGCCCTTGATGGTTCCCCAGTCGTAGGTGGCGCCTTCCTGAATGCCAAAGACCAACAGGAACAAGCCCACGGAGCTGAGGGCAACGCCCGGCAGGTCAAACTTGTGGTCGTGCGTTTTGAGTGTGGGCACCAGCCGCCATGCCAGCACAAAGGCGACCACGCCAACCGGGACGTTGACGAAGAAGATCCATTCCCAGCCCAGGCCATCCACCAAAACACCGCCGAGGATCGGGCCAACCAGCATGGCAACGCCGGCAGTGGCACCCCACAGGCCCATGGCCGGGCCACGCTTGTCGGGGGCAAAGATCCGTGTGATGACGGCCATCGTTTGCGGAGTCATCATGGCAGCGCCCAGGCCCTGGACCACGCGGGCGAGGATGAGCGTGCCGATGTCGCCCGAGAGCCCACACCACAGCGAAGCCAGGGTGAAGACTGTCAGGCCTATGAGGTAGAGGTTCTTCGGACCATACTTGTCACCCAAACGGCCGGTGACAAGCAGGGGCACTGCATACGCCAAGAGGTAGGCGCTGGTCACCCAGATCACCGAGTTGATGTCGGTGTTGAGCCCGTCCATGATCTTGGGATTGGCCACCGAAACGATGGTTGAATCGACGAGGATCATGAAGAAGCCCAGGACTAGTGCCCATAACGCGGGCCACGGTTTTGCCACGGTTTCCATGGGTGTTCCTTAGTGTTGAGAACTGCGATTCATTGCTAGTTTGATGATGCGTTTTCCTGGGCCCCTGGGGAGTCGGGGTCGTGTGGGGCGTCTCGCGTCCAAGGCAGCGTCCCGTCGCCAATGTCGGCGCACAGCTTTCGCACCCACTGAAGTTCGGCCTGCAGTTGGTGTTGCTGGTAGCCCACGTCGACCCAATACTGTTGTGGCACTCCGCGTGCACGGGTCGCTGCACTTTCTGTTTCCAGCGCAGCCAATTCCCCTTCAATCGACTCGGTGCGTTCCGCCAGGAGCTCCATGACATTCCCTGCCGGCAGGTTGTGGGCTTCGGAGAGCGCCTGCGGGAAGCGCGGGTATTCCTTGACCGGCTGGGACAGAAGCGTGCGCAGTCCGTCCGTCAGTTTGGCCCGGCCCGCAGGAAGAATTGCGTATGTGGTGCGTTCCGGCCGGTTGCCGTCCCGAGCGGTGCCAACCGCTTCAACAAGTTCAGCCACGGCCAGCCGGCCAACCGCGTGATACAGCGTCCCGGGCCTGACCTTGAGCACGCGTTCCTCATGACGTTGCACCAGCAGCTGGTACATCTCGTAGGGGTGCATTGCCCGCTCGGCCAGAAGGCCCAGAGCCGCCATGGCCAGTGGCGAGAGCTGTTTCACTGCCGCCATTGACCGTCCTTACGTACCTGTGCCGCGATCATGGGGCCGCGGCTTTTCCTCGGCCCTGATCTGTTCCACAAGAAGTATTCCACGTGGAACACTGGCGCCCAATTTTACCACCGCGGCCAGCCATCAACCAGTACAGCGAGCCGCGGTCTGCTGCGTCCCGTCACCTGGGCGCGCGGAGGAACCCCGTCTGCCTGCCCACCACTTGGCCGGCGTCGGTGGCAACAATGGTTTCCTGACTGGCAGGGTACTTTTCGCCGTCGTCGTCAACCGTCAGCACGGCTTCCGGGTCGACCGAGCGCTTGACGAGCGCCAACGCGATGGGGCCCATTTCAAAGTGCTGGGCAGCAGAGGTGACAGTTCCAACCACACGGTCATCCAAGATCACGCTGCTGCCGGCTGCCGGGAGCGTATGGAGGGAACCATCGAGCTGAAGGAACACCAACCGGCGCGGGGGGCGCCCCAGATTGTGGACGCGGGCGACAGTTTCCTGCCCCTTGTAGCAACCCTTGGACAGGTGCACCGCAGTGCGCATCAGGTCAAGTTCGTGCGGAATCGTCTTCTCATCTGTCTCAGCACCGCGGCGCGGGCGCCATGCCGCCACACGCAGGGCTTCAGCCGCCCATATCCCTGCCAGCGGGCGCTCACCCACAACCGCCACCAGCTCTGCGGCAGGAATCAAGTGCTCGCGCCATGGGCGTTCAAGTCCGGGGTGCTTGTCCTCCGGTATTGCCGCATAGCTGTAGCCGCCGGCACCAATGTGAGGCCAAGGGTCGACCCACGCCAGGAACTTGTCCCATTCCGGAACCTCCGCCACGGAACCAACAACAGCCCATTCCGCCGAGACATCGGCAATTTCCACCCGCAACGTGAACTTCATGGAATTTAGCCACTGCGCCAACGGTGCGGCTTCTTCTGTTTCCACTATCAGCCAGGTGGATTCCCCGTCATCGACAACCCGTGCGTCAAATTCAATGCGACCCTGGACGGTGAGCAGCAACAGCTCGGTGCCTACATTGGGTGCCAGTTGGGTCAGCTCCTGGGATGAGAGCGTGTTAAGCCAGCTCAGCCTGTCGGGCCCCGTCACGGTGACCACGCCGCGGTGGGAAAGATCCACGACGGCGGTTCCCGGCTTCCCCAGGTAGCCCGCCAACAGGCGCTGTTCACGGTTCGGATCCCCGTAGTGGGAGGCAACGCCAGCGTCAAGGCCGCCGGCTTGCACGGCGCCGGCTCGGTTCAGCAAAGGACTCAAATAGCTCATACGGGTTGCAACGCCTTCTCTTGGTGGCCTATTCCGCCCGGACCGCAGGCCGCGCCGGGTTCGACGTCGAACGGGCACATCAGCTGTACCGGAAAGCGCCGGACGGGACGGTTAGGAAGCCGTCTTGTGCAAAGCGGCAGAGGCGTGGGCGTCGAGGGCCTTGCCTTGGGCGGCAACGTCCCAGCGCCAGTACAAGTCACCGTTGACCAGACCGAAGATGCGGGTTGCCGCGGTGTAGTCCTTGGCCCCGGCGCCTCGCATGACAGCGTCGGTTGAAAGCTGGATCTGCGGGCCCTTGATGGTGCCGTAGTACAGTTCGGAGATGCCGCCGGGGTGAACAATGTTGGCCATGATGTCAAAGCCGCCGTCCGCATTGCGCAGGGCTTCGACGTCGTCGGCCGTCCTCAGCGCTGGGACCATGTCCGCGGGGATCAGGCCCGGGCCGCCGTCGGCATCGTTCAGGGTGCGGTCAAGCTGCCAAAAGCCCGTTTCAACGGACAACGGCCGCAAAACAGTGCCCTGTTCATCCGTCAGCCACGACTCGGCCGTGTACTGCAGATAGGGCAGCCCGTTCGAGGCGAAGGTGACCGTTTGGGTGAAGTACTCGGAATCGGATTCGCCGGCGCCAAGGCGGCCGGCACCCGTCCAGGTTCCAAGCAGCCATGACAGCGGCACAAGCTCCGGGGTCAGATCAGTGGGAATCTCAATGGCCATGGCAGGTTACTGCTGACCCTTGAAGAGACGCCACACCACCAGTCCGGCAAACCAGGCCATGGCCACGCCGGCCAACGCCAATAGGCAAATGAAGAAGATTTCCAAGGCAAGTACGCTCATAATGCCATCCTACAATGTTCTTCGCACGGTTCTTGACTGAGGCCGGCCGGGCAGGACTTCAGTGCAGGACCATTTTTTCCACGAAGTAGACCAAGGAACCCAGCGACAGGATGGGTGCCAGGGCTGCAGCGGCCATGCCAACGACTGATGTCGACGCGCCGGCGAGAGTCCGAAGCCGGCGGAACCCCGCAATGACCGCTCCCACCAAGACTCCCAAAATCGCGGCCGGCACAATGCGGACATCTGAAAAAAGCAGGGCGGCAAGGGGCCCGGCCAAGGCGGCCAGGACTATCGACAGCGGCGCCAGAACCCGGTCAGGCCAGGAAAGCATGCCAACCAGCAGCGCCACAGCAGCGCTGATGGCCACAATGAGCGTCATGCCCGGCTCGCCCAGAAACCGATACGAGGCCACCCAGCCACAGGTAAACCCCGCGACGGCCACGCCGGCACCGGCGCCGAGGATGGACTCAAGCCGGTGCTTTTGCCCGGTCCCACGAAATATCTGCACGGCCATGACGGCGCCAAATCCCACGGCGATGAAGAGGGGTGCCCACGCCAGGAAATCCGCTCCCGAGGTTTGTCCGGCAGTGAGGGCTGCCCCGGCGCCGGTCAAGGCAATGACGGTGCCCAGGGTCTTCTTGGCCGGAATGCCCAGGTAGTGCGGCCACCCATAGCCAAAGATTGCGGACAGGGCAATGCCCACGCCAACGGTGTAACCCAGGCCCAGAAAATGCCCGGAGACCAGGAGTGCTAGCGCGATGATTCCAATAAGTCCGGCGATTAATGACTTCACACATCAATCCTGCCCTATTCTGCCGATACACTGTGGAACAACCCTGTGGGCCGAGCGTTTTGTTTCCGGGCATCCTGCCAACTCCGGCCCAGCAGTTGGTTCGCCGCCCAAAGATGCGCGCTTACAGCACTTTGTTAGGAAGTCATGTCGCAGATTTTAATGCTGACCAACAACCACGGCAGTTCCGTGGAAATACTTCCTGCGCTGGAACTTTTGAGCCACAGTGTCCACATCCTCCCCGCAGTTCCCACGGCACTGCTCGATGCCAAGCCCGTCGACCTCATCATGGTGGATGCCCGCAAGGACCTGGCCGGATCCCGCTCCCTGACCCAGCTGCTCCGTGCCACCGGAATCAGTGTTCCGTTGCTGCTCGTTTTGACCGAGGGCGGCATGGCCGCGGTGACGGCTTCCTGGGCGGCGGATGACGTCGTCGTGGATTCCGCCGGCCCCGCGGAGGTGGAAGCCCGGATCCGCCTGGCATTGACCCGGGCGGCCAGCGCCGAGGAAGACACGCACCAGGAGATTCAGGCTGCCGGCATTGTCATCGACGAGGACAGCTACACGGCAAGGGTCCACGGCGCAGTGCTGAACCTGACCTACAAGGAATTTGAGCTTCTAAAGTATCTGGCCCAGCATCCGGGCCGCGTCTTTACGCGGGCGCAACTGCTCAACGAGGTGTGGGGCTACGACTACTACGGCGGCACCCGGACAGTGGATGTTCATATTCGCCGTCTGCGGGCCAAATTGGGCGCTGAGAATGAAAACTTGATCAGCACAGTGCGCAACGTCGGCTACCGGCTCACGATTTCCAAGCTGCCCGAAGACGCATTCTCCGACGCCTGACCCGCTAACCCCTAACCCGTAACCCGGGTCGCAACGAGAAGGAAGGCCCGTTTCCATGATGGAAACGGGCCTTCCTTGTTGGTGGAGGACATACGGGTCGAACGTATCGAGGACACCCCACTGGTGCATCCCCCCAGTGAAATTACAGGAATCAAACGACTCCGCCAATTTCCAGCACTCCGGTCTCCCAGGCTGCTGCTCACATACTCTATGCCACAAGTCCGGCAGCACGCAACCCGGCCCGGATTTCCCAATTCCCGACTGGATCAGGGGCGGCAAGCATGGCAACAAGCGGCAAGTCGGCACGGCACCGTGCAACTTCGGGCGGCTGCGACACGTTCGCGGCCGCAGAGTCTCGCCTTACCTTGGGCAGGCCCACTAGGCTGTGGTTATGAGCCCCGCAAAGACTGACAGCTGGCCCGTGACGGTTATCCCCGGCGCCCCCGGACCTGAGCTTCTCCAAGAGATCCAGACCGTCATTGATGCGGCCGAGGACGCAGACGGCAATCCGCCCTTCTCCGAGCAAACGCTGGTGGAGCTAAAATCCACCGGGGCAGGCCCGCACAGCGTTCTGACCCTGCTGACGTACGCCCCGGAGGACGCCTCCCCCACCGTCGGCGAAGATCTGGCCGGCGTGGCAGTTGTCGTGCTCGACGGCAGTGAAGGTGTTTTGGAAATCGTGGTGCACCCGGCCTACCGCAACGACGGCGTGGGCGCGATCCTGGCCGACAAGCTCGTTGAAGCCCGCGGGCTGCAGGGCATCAAGGCCTGGTCCCATGGCGATCATGAGGCTGCGGCGGACCTTGCCGCCAGCTATGGCTACCGGGCCATCCGCGAACTGTGGCGCATGCGCCTTGTCCGGCAGTCGCCGTCGTCCGGTGACGTGCCGGAGCAGACAACGAATGACTATCCAACGCCCGACGGCGTGACGCTGCGAACATTTGTCCCCCACCAGGACGAGGAGGCGTGGCTGGCGGCCAACGCCGCAGCCTTCGTCCACCACCCCGAACAGGGTTCAATGACGCTGGCCGACCTGCAGGCCCGCATGGCCGAGCCGTGGTTTGATCCGGCAGGATTCTTCCTCGCCGTCAACGATGCCGGCGAAATCCTGGGCTTCCACTGGACCAAGACCCACCCTGCCCGCGCGGGGCAGGCCGCCATGGGTGAGGTTTATGTTGTTGGCGTGACTCCGGCTGCGCAGGGGCTTGGCCTGGGCAAAATCCTCACACGGCAGGGCATGGATCACCTTCAAAATGCCGGCCTGCGTGCCGTTATGCTTTACGTTGATGCGGACAATGAGGCGGCGGTTTCGTTGTACCGCAAGCTCGGTTTCACCAAATGGGATTCAGATGTCATGTACGGACCGATGTCGGCATAGCCCGCACACTGATTTTGCAGGCGGCTGCAGTTGCGGCTTGTAAGGTTGTTTCAAGGCAATACCGACCATGAGGATTTTTTGATGAAGCGCGAATACAAGCGAACAGTGAATACTGCGGCCGCCAATGGCCGGGAACGCTTTGTTGCAGGTGAAGTGCCGGCTTCACGGGCCACCCAGGATCGGATCGAAATTCCCGACTTTGAGCCGACGCTCATTCCCGAGGGCGATATCACCCCCGACAGGTTCCTTGACCGGGAACTGAGCTGGCTGGCATTCAACGCCCGGGTTCTGGAACTCGCCGAAGACCCGGATCTGCACCTGTTGGAGCGTGTGACCTTCCTGTCGATCTTCGCCTCCAACCTGGACGAATTCTTCATGGTGCGTGTGGCCGGGTTGAAGCGCCGCATTGCGGCCGGCCTCGCCGTGCCCTCCCCCGCCGGTCTGAGCCCCGTGGAAGTTTTGGAGCAGATCAGCGACGCCGCCCACGAGCTGCAGGCCCGGCACGCCCATGTTTTTGCCAGCCAGATCCGTCCGGCATTGGCCTACGAACACATCCATCTGGTGCATTGGGACGAGCTGGACGACAAGGCCAAGGTGCAGTTGTCCTCGATGTTCGCCGAGAAGATTTTCCCCATCCTCACGCCGTTGGCAGTGGACCCTGCCCACCCGTTCCCCTACATCTCCGGGTTGTCCCTGAACCTGGCCGTTGTGGTGCGCAATCCGGTCAGCGACAAGGAACTCTTTGCCCGGCTGAAAGTCCCGGACCTGCTGCCCCGGCTGGTCTCCGTTGACGGTCCGCGGGCCGGCACGGTCCCCGGACGCGTGGCCCGATTCATCTCGCTTGAAGAGGTCATTGCCCAACACCTTGACCAGCTGTTCCCCGGCATGGACATTGTCGAACACCACACGTTCCGGGTCACCCGCAACGAGGACCTTGAAGTTGAAGAGGACGACGCCGAGAACCTTCTGCAGGCTCTGGAGAAGGAACTGCTGCGCCGGAAATTTGGCCCGCCGGTCCGGCTCGAGGTCGCCACCGACATCAACCCGAGCGTCCTGGCCCTCCTTGTGCGCGAACTCGACGTTGACGAGGCCGAGGTCTACTCGCTGCCGGCTCCCCTGGACCTGCGCGGTTTGTCAATCATCGGCAGCATCGACCGCCCGGACCTGCGCTACCCCAAGCATGTGGCCCACACCTCCCGCGACCTGAACGCCTCGGAGACCTCCAAGGCGGCCAATGTCTTTGCCGCCATGCGCCGTCGTGACATCCTGCTGCACCATCCCTACGACGCCTTTTCCACTTCCGTGCAGGCATTCCTGGAACAGGCAGCGGCCGACCCCAAGGTCCGGGCCATCAAGCAGACCTTGTACAGGACCTCGGGCGACTCCCCCATCGTGGATGCCTTGGTGGATGCTGCCGAGGCCGGCAAACAGGTATTGGCCCTGGTTGAGATCAAGGCCCGCTTTGACGAGCAGGCCAACATTTCCTGGGCCCGGAAACTGGAGCAGGCCGGCGTGCACGTGGTGTACGGCATCGTGGGGTTGAAAACCCACTGCAAGTTGTCCCTTGTGGTCCGCCAGGAGCAGGACGGGCTGCGCCGCTACTGCCATATCGGCACCGGCAACTACCACCCCCGCACGGCAAGATACTACGAGGACCTGGGGTTGCTGACTGCCGACAACCAGGTGGGCGAGGACCTGTCCAAGCTGTTCAACCAGCTGTCCGGATACGCGCCCAAGTCATCCTTTGACCGTTTGCTGGTGGCCCCGCGCTCCGTCCGTTCGGGCTTGATTGAACGCATTGACGCCGAAATTGCCAACAAGAAGGCCGGGCTGCCGGCGCGGGTGCGCATCAAGGTCAACTCGATGGTCGACGAAGCCATCATCGACTCCCTCTACCGTGCCTCGCAGGCCGGCGTGGAGGTTGGCGTGATTGTGCGCGGCATTTGTTCGCTGCGCCCGGGCGTCCCCGGACTCAGCGAAAACATCACCGTCCGTTCGTTCCTTGGCCGCTTCCTTGAGCACTCACGGGTGTTCACCTTTGCCAACGGCGGCGACCCGGTTGTATACATTGGCTCCGCGGACATGATGCACAGGAACCTTGACCGTCGGGTCGAGGCTCTCGTGCAGCTTTCCAACAAGGAAGACATCGCCGAGGTCAACTCCCTGCTTGACCGCTATCTGGATCCAGGCACTGCCAGCTGGCATCTGGACAACGACGGCGAATGGAAACGCCATCATCTCGACGACGATGGATCCCCCCTGCTCGATGGTCAGTCATGGCTGCTCGCCAGCCGTTCACGTCCGCGATCAACACTGCACCGGTAATGCGCAACACTGAAAATCTCGACGAAACCGTCGACGAAGGCGCTGACGTCTCCATTTATGCTGCCGGCGCGCTGTGCTGGCGGGTGAAGAAAAAGAAGCTTGAGCTCCTTTTGATCCACCGCCAGCGCTACGACGACTGGTCTTGGCCCAAGGGCAAACTCGACAAGGGTGAGACTTTGGCCGAGTGCGCCGTGCGTGAAGTGTACGAAGAGGTGGGCCTGCCCATCACTTTGGGAATTCCACTTCCCGCCATTCAATACCCGGTAAAGCCCGGTCTGAAGGAAGTCCATTACTGGGCTTCGTCCACGGATGACATGCCGCCGGTTCCCGATGGGAAGGAGGTCGACGCCGTTATTTGGTGCAGTCCCAACAAGGCCCGCGGCCTGCTGTCCAACCCTTCAGACCTGGAGCCTCTCGAAGCCTTGGTTGCCGCCCATGAAAACGGGACCCTTGACACTTGGCCGCTGCTGATCGTCCGACATGCGAAGGCCAAGCCCCGTTCGTCATGGACCCGGGCCGAAGGCGAACGCCCGCTGGCCGCGACAGGCAAACGACAGGCCCTGTACCTGCAGCGCCTGTTGATGTCCTGGCATCCCGGCCGGATCCACACCAGCGGCTGGATGCGGTGCATTGCAACAATGTCACCCTACGCCCAGGCCACCAAGGCCAAGGTCAAGGTGGTTCCCTGTCTTACAGAGGCCGACCACAAACGCCATCCGGACAAGGCCGGTGCCGCAATTGAAAAATTGTTGGCGAAGACAAATTCCACGGCAGTGTGCACCCACCGCCCGGTGCTGCCAACTATTTTGGCAACACTAGCCACGCACATGTCCCCCGAGCTGAGAGATTCCCTGCCGCTGCTTGACCCGCATCTGTCTCCCGGCGAAGTGCTGGTTGCCCATGTATCCATCGCCGACCCCGGGCGGATCGTGGCCCTGGAGCAGCACAGGCCGTACGAGGACTGAGCCGCCATGCTGCCCTGTGTGGCGGCGAATCCAGCCCTAAGATTCAAGCCGAACGTAGCATTTCGACACGTTGTTCCCCTTTACCGGAGTCCGGTACGTAACATTGAAGCGATTACAGGTTTTCGCTTGCCAATGTCGCATCAAAGGATATATACGATGTCTTCACTCGAATCACTCCCCGTCCTGGACTTCTCCCGACTGAGCGCAGGTCCGGAGGAGGCCGCCGCCTTCCGGGCAGACCTGCGCAATGCCATGCATGAGGTTGGCTTCCTGTACCTCGCGGGCCACGGTGTGCCGCAGGAACTTACCGATGCCATGCTCGATATTTCCCGGCGCTTTTTTGACCTCCCCGAGGATCTCAAGCTCGCGGTTGAAAATGTTCACAGCCCCCAGTTCCGGGGCTACACCCGCATGGGTGGGGAAATTACCGATGGCGCTACCGACTGGCGCGAGCAGATCGACATCGGCGTGGAGCGTGACACGGTGGAGCCCGGCGACGGTGTCCCCGACTACTGGCGCCTTGAGGGCCCCAACCTGTGGCCTGGCGGATTGCCCGAGATGCGCGAGGTGGTTTCAGAGTGGACCGAGCGGCTAAGCGCCATTTCCCTGGATCTTCTGCGCGCCCTTGCCGTGTCGCTTGGCGCACCCGAGGACACCTTTGACGCGGCGTTTGCCGAACGAGCCTTCCCTGTCTTGAAAATTGTGCGTTACCCCGGCGAATCCAACCCCGATCCCGTACAGGGCGTGGGTTCCCACCGCGACGGCGGCGTGCTGACACTCCTGCTCGTCGAGCCTGAGAAGGGCGGCCTTCAGGTGGAGTACCAGGGCACATGGATCGACGCACCCCAGGTGCCGGGAACCTTTGTGGTGAACATTGGCGAGATGCTCGAGCTGGCCACCAACGGGTATCTCAAGGCGACCCTGCACCGTGTCATCTCCCCGCTGCGCGGCACCGACCGGATCTCCCTGCCGTTCTTCTTCAACCCGGCCCTTGACGCCACCATGCCGCAGCTCGCCGTCAGCGCGGAGTTCCAAGCCAAGGCGCGCGGCGTGTCAGCCGACCCGGGCAACAGCCCCATTTTGGAAACCTACGGGGACAACGCACTCCGTTACCGGCTCCGGGCCCACCCCAATGTGGCGGCAGTCCAGCACCCGGACCTGCTGACGAAGTAATATTTGTGCCAAGTTCGCCAATATGGTGACGTAGCGATTCGAAGCAGCAGCAGACGCGATTGCCCCGATCGAAACAGCAGGTGATGCGGCTTTGCCGGCTGTTTCAGCGCATCTGCTGCTGTTTCAATGCGCAGATAAACTCATTCCAGTTCCGTCGTCTCAGCCATCTCACGGCCATGGCGGCTTGGCACCCTGCAAGTGGTCAGGACTGTGCGCTCGAGCGGCCGCCGGCACGTCAAAAGCGGCGAACTCTTTCCCCTAGGAGCCTTTGTACCGTAGGCTTGATACAAAGAATTCGAGGTTATGGGGAGAGCGATGCTTGGAATCAACTGGATGGAACTGCTCGTCCTTGTGGGGACGATCGGGGTCGGCGCAGCCGTGGTGGTCTATCTGGCCCTGCGAATGTTCGTATGGAGCAAGGCTGAATCCAAGTCCCTTGAGCATATCCGCAAGCACGCCCTGTGGACCGGCATCATCGCGTGGGCGTTCAGCAGCCTGACCGGTGCCAGCCGGGCCGGGCTCTATTCACCCCAGCCATCGGCTGCCCCCTTCGATCCGGCCGTTGTTCACCCGGTTGACCCTTGGTCCACGATTCCCTTCCCTTGGCTCATCGTTCCGGTTGTGGCCGTCATTTTGGTGCATTTGGTCGGCCAGCTTTCCTGGCCGGCACCAAAATCTGCCAAGCGCGTGGCTGTCCTGGAGTTTCGCCAGGTCCGCGATTACGTGCAACCAGCCTTGGGCTGGACAGTTCTCGGCATTTTCCTGCTCGCCGGTGGCGCCCTTACATGGCTCTCGTTTGCCCCTGCCTTTCCAAGCCGCACCTCCGGACAAACGTCCCAAGGACTCTTCCCGCTCCCCCTGGACGGACGAATTCCGGGATGGATGTTGGCCACCGCCCTTGGCGCATCACTAACTATTCTGGCGGCCGGAACCATGTTGGTCATGCGGCTGATTGCCTCGCGCAGGTCCCTCGAGGCGCTGAGTCCGGAGCAAAATACGACCCTGCGGATCATCGGCATGAACCGGTTGCTGCGTGTCTCGGCCACAGTCGCCTCGGGGCTGGCCGCCATAGCCGGCAACTACCTCGCCCAACCGGCTCCGGACTCTCCCGCCACCTCATGGGTGAACTGGCTGGGCATCGTCAACATGGCGGTGCTCATCGCCATGCTGTTTTGGAAGCCGCCCTTCCTCGATTCCGCAACCGACGACCCCGGATACAACACCTTGCATGTCCCGGGCGCTTCCTCAGCGCTTGCTTCGGATGACGGGCCCGCGGCCGCCAAACTCACTAATTCTGCCGGCGCGGCGGTCCTTCCTGCCGCCATAGTCGGTGCCGCCGTGGGCTATGCGATGCATGGCTTGTTTGGACTGACAGGAATTGTGGCTGTGGCAACGCTCTTCGTCCTGTTGGCCCACCTGGCCATGGAATTCCTCCTGCGACGCAACTATGGAACCCCAGGCGCACCCCGCAGCAAGTTGCGCGTTTTCCTGCCCCGGCCGATGTACTTTGCCTTTGCGGTCGCAACAATTGGAATGGTTCTGGCGCTCATGAATGCCCACAGGGTTGCCGCATCCGGCAGTCAGAATTCATGGGATGGCTTGGACGCTCCGGCAGCCATGTATTGGATTCCCGGCATTGCTGCACTGGGCGTTCTGGCCGTTGGCCTAGCCGTCCTGCGGTTTATCCTGACCCGGCCGGGCCTGGGCAATGCCCCTTCAGCCCTGGACAGGACCCTGCGCCGCCGCTCATTGTTTCGGATTGCCCGCACCGTCACTGGCAGCTGGTTCGCCATTCTTGGGATTCTCTTGATCATGGTTCCCGTGGCACCGGCCTCCAACCCGCTCATGCTTCGATTTGAATCGGGCTTTTTCGGCCTCCTGTGCAATGTCATTGCCGTACTTCTTGTCTTCTACCCCATGCGGGCCTTCACCCCTGCCGACTTCACGCCTGCTGGAAACACCACCAGCCTGAGCAAGTAGCGCACCATGGAAGCGCAAATTGTCATTGACTTGGAAACTGCCACTCCGCCGTACGAACAGGTCCAGACACAAGTCTCATCGCTGATTGCCGTCGGCGAGCTGCTACCCGGCACGCGCCTGCCCACGGTCCGCAGCCTTGCCGCGGACCTTGGCGTGGCCGCGGGCACGGTGGCCAGAGCGTACAAGGAGCTCGAAGCCGCAGGACTCGTGACCACCAACCGCAGGCAGGGAACAGTGGTCGCGGCCCGCGAATCCGCCGATTGGCCCCACGCTGCGGGGGCCCACGGCCGCGAGGGCCCCACTGCGAGATTGCGAGCAGTGGGAGCGGCCGGGGACTTGCGAGCAGAGGGAGCGGCCGGGGAGGTGATGGCCGCCGTCGAGCATCTGATCGAAGAAGGGGAACGAGCCGGGCTGGACGGAAAGACGCTCATCTCACTGCTGCAGGGCACCCTGCACCGACGAGGCTCCAAGTAGACTGGTTCGCGTGACTGCTACTATCGAGACCCCGTATGAGGACATGCTGCGCGATGTGCAGGCCAACGGCACCGCGAAATCGGACCGCACCGGCACTGGCACGCGCAGCGTTTTTGGCCGCCAGCTGCGCTTTGACCTGAGCGAGAGTTTCCCGCTGATCACCACCAAGCGGGTGCACTTCAAGTCGGTCGCGATGGAGCTGCTCTGGTTCCTGCGCGGCGATTCGAACGTGCGCTGGCTGCAGGAGAACGGGGTCAAGATTTGGAATGAATGGGCGGACGACGACGGCGAGCTGGGTCCCGTTTATGGCGTCCAGTGGCGCTCGTGGCCCACGCCGGACGGCGAACACATCGACCAAATTGCCCAGGTCATGGAGTCCCTGCGGGAGAACCCCGATTCCCGCCGCCACATTGTCTCGGCCTGGAATGTTGGCGAGTTGAAGAACATGGCACTGCCGCCATGCCACGCCTTCTTCCAGTTCTACGTTGCCCCCACAGAAGACGGCCGCGGCAAGCTCAGCTGCCAGCTGTACCAGCGCTCCGCCGACACGTTTCTTGGTGTCCCGTTCAACATCGCCTCGTACGCACTGCTGACCATGATGGTGGCGCAGCAGCTGGACATGGAACCGGGCGAGTTCATCTGGACCGGCGGCGACGTGCACATTTACGACGACCATGTGGAGCAGGTGGCCGAGCAGCTTACCCGCGAGCCCTACCCTTACCCGCAGCTGCGCTTCACCCGCAAGCCTGACTCCATCTTTGACTACGACTTTGCAGACTTCGAGCTGGTCAACTACCAGCACCACCCCTCGATTAAGGCGCCGATCGCAGTATGAGCGAGTCCCCCACGAACTACCGCTTCAGCCAGCCCATCGTGGGCATGATCTGGGCGCAGACCAAGACCGGCGTGATCGGCGCCAACGGCGGCATGCCGTGGCGCCTGCCCGAGGACATGGCCCACTTCAAGCGCGTCACTACGGGCCACCCCGTGGTGATGGGCCGTCGTACCTGGGAGTCGTTTCCGGAGAAGTTCCGTCCGCTGCCGGGGCGCACCAACATCGTGGTGACCCGGCAAGCCGGGTGGGGTTCAACGCCTGAGGCGGCCGGCGCCGTCGCCCTTGACTCGGTGGAGGAAGCACTTGTTGAGGCACAGCTTTCCCCCGGGGGCAATGAGGTTTGGGTCATTGGCGGCGGGCAGGTCTATGCGCAGGCTGCCGAGCACTGCAATGTGGCCGTCGTAACTGTTATTAACACAGACGTACCAGGTGACACGCAGGCGCCTGCGCTTGGACCGGACTGGTCGTTCCGCGGGGGTTCGCCCGTTGAGGGATGGCACACCGCCAAGAACGGCACCGAGTACAGGATCACCCTGTGGGCCAGGGGCGAGACCGAATTTTCGGCCGAGTAGCACTTGATGGGGAGTCCACCCCATCGCAGCCAATGACTGCCGTGACTATGCTCGTTCTAGACTTGCAACAATTTCCCTGTCCCCTCACCTTCCGGAGCGACCATGTCTGAAATGCTGGGTGCCGACGTTGAAGAACTTCGGGCACTGGCCCGGGACTTCTCCGGCAACTCACAAAAACTTGCCCAGGCGCAGAAGCTCATCGACGGTGCCGTGAACCAGCTTCCGCGCTATTGGCAGGGGCCGGATGCACAGCGGTTTGCCTCGCAATGGCGCGGCCAGCACCGTGGCATCATTTCGCGGACGGGCGCCATGCTCGATGAAACCGCCACCGAACTGAACAAGCACGCCGTCGAGCAGGAGCAGGCCAGCTCCACTTCGAGTTTGGCCGGCGGGGGCGGTCACTCCGGAGGGCGCGGCGATGGCAGTGGTGGAGACAAGCCGTTCTGGGAATACGACCCGGACAAGACTTGGTTTGACAACAATGTCAGGCGCCCCTGGAACATTTACAAATTTGCTCCGGATACCCTGAAGATCGCGCGAAACATTGCTTTCACCGGAGATCTGCTGCTTCATTCCAAGGATTTGAAGAATTTTTGGGGGACCCCGCAAGCCATTGCTGGTTTTATGGACTCCCGCTGGTTCAACATGGGCCCGACCGGCAACTTCCTCAAAAATGGTGTCGAGCTCTTTGAGAGTGGGAAGTTCGCGGAGTCGATCGCCAATGGACCGAAACTTGCAAACGCCATCCACGGCCTCGGAAAAGGCCTTGGCTGGGCAGGCGTTGGAATCGATGCGGTATCTGCCATCAACAAATCGATCCATGGAGAGTTCCTCGGTACTGGGTACACAGATGGGGACGTTGGTGGCAACATCAAGGCAGCCACTAATTCCGGTGCCGCCGACGCCGTCAGGGCAGGGATCGGCGTGGCTGCATTAATACCGGGGCCGCAGCAACCCTTTGCAATCGTGGCCGCCGGAGCCATCGCTATTTACGACAATTGGGACAAAATTGAGGGCGCAGCCCAGTGGCTGGGTGAGAACGGACCCAAGGCCGTCGAGGCTGTGAACGACTTTGCGAACGACGTGGCCGAGAATACGGTGTCTGCGGTCAGCGATGTTGTAAAGAATCCAGAAAAGCTTCTGCCATGGAATTGGTGACGTCACAAGTGAAACGATCCGCTAAAACAATTGAGGGAGACCTGGCATGACCGTAGATGAATCCATGGGCGGATTTGGCATCGCCGAAATCCAGTACATGTTGTCCCGCTTTTCGAACCAGGCGGCGGCTGTTGGTGCCGCAACACTCCAGGCGGAGTATCCGGCTGAGAACAAGGACATGCTGCTGGCTGGCGCCTCGTCCCTCCTTGCCCGGGGACTCTTGGTTGCAGAAGACGGCGAGACAATGTCCCCCAAGGGTTTGGCCGCTGCAGCTCTCTTCGCACTGGGCAACTCCAACCGTTGGGTGTCAATTGCCTTCACTTCTGAGGGGCAAGGAGCCGGCGTCGTGTATTTCCTGAACAAGGAAGTAAACCTCATGATGCAGGGCCGCGGCCTGGGCGGCTGGTTCGCTTCGGCGCAGCAGGCCGATGCAGATGTGACTGCGAGCTGGGTGGAAATGGCCAAAATCTTTGACCAAGACAATGAAAACGCAGCCATCATCTTCACCGCCACGGATGAGAAGAGCAACTTGAGCAATGTTGCCCTGCGGGCCCGCCCAGGCGGATGGGAGGCTGCCGCAGGCACTGGTGCCGACCAGACTGTCCAAATTCCCGGCGTCTTCAGCGATGATGAAGTCCGCACATTGCTCACCGCGAAGTTGCTGGCCCAGGAATAAATTCCATGTCACATTCGTCTCCCGGCAAACCCTCCGGCCCCTACGAGCCGCACCATAACAACCTCATCCGGGACCGCAAAAGGATGCGGAGCCAATACGGGCCTTATTCCTACACCCGCGGCGTGTACGTCAACGGCTCCGAGACCCCGCTCAAGCCTCGCAATATCCGAATTCAGAGCTCCATCCCCATCGTCTTTGCCGTGGTTTTCGCTGGTTTTGGTGTCTATATGGCTGTCAAGGGCCTTGATCTGGCAGGAACCATCGGTTTATTCTGCGGAGCCGTCATGTTCTTGTTCCTCAGCTGGATCGGGTTCCGCACGGCCCGTCTCCGAGAGAAGTGGGAACGCGAAAACCCAGAGCAGGCGAAGAACATCAAATACTGACGCGTAGGAACTTTGCACGTTCAAAACGAATCTTGAACCCCTGAAAGGTTGATGGACCCATGCGACATTACGGGGCACGACTGCTCAGGGACCAGGAGGCAACTGCCTGGCATGAGCAGGCTGTCGCCAGCGGCCAGAAACGATACCTGCGGCGGGCTTTCAACGGCGAACTCGTCAGCTACCTTCCGGAGGAATATGGAGTGGCGCGCAACGGGCTCGGGCCCAAGATCCGCACTGTTTGGGGACACTCAATCCTGGTCGCCGGTGAAATAGCAATACTGTGCCTATTCCTGTGGGCTTTGAGCGTCGGTGCAAGCGGCGGACACACCGACATCCCCGCCGGACTGTGGATTGTTTTTGGGTTCCTTGGCCTGACCATCGTCTACTCCACCTGGAATCTCGTCAAGGAAGCCAAAGCCACACGGCTGCGGCGCCAGCGGGGCCTTCCCACACCGGCAGAATAATGCTCCACTTGCGGTGCTGTACCGCCGCCAGCGGGACAAGGCCCTTGGCATGACGCTGATCAGGCCGAAATAATGTCAGGCCGCGGGGGAAGACGGAAACCTGCACAGCCACCGGCCGGGAGAGTATGGCACCGAGCGGGGCGGGAACCTCCCGCTGGCCTCCGTTCTCGGCCATGTTGCGTGGATAGGTGTGTGGGCGTTTGCCTTGGCCAGCATCATCGGGGCCACCACTGTCGGCCTCATCTTCAACGACGCCGATCTGCGCGATCTGAAGCTGCTGGAAGACAACGGCTGGATCGGCATCCTGATGCTGTTCGTACTGGTTTTGGCGTTCGGACTCTTCTTCGTCATGGGATTAAGGGACCTCATCAAGGAGATCAAGGCATCCAGTGTGCGCAAGCGCAAAGGCCTCCCCCGGCCGATCGACTGACTCGACCGGATCGGCCAGCCCGCACGGGGCGCTGCCCGGCCAGCCCCGCACCCAACGGGACCCGAGCGCAAAAAGCGCGAAACGCCGTCGTACTTGTTCATTGGGTGAAACGAACTTCAGCCGATTTGCCCCTCCCCTCTAAACTGGAAACATGACCAATAACAGTGTTCCTTCCGTCGGCCTGGTTGGCTGGCGCGGCATGGTCGGTTCCGTCCTGGTGCAGCGTATGCAGGACGAAGGCGACTTCGGCGATATCAACCCCGTCTTCTTCTCCACCTCGAACGCCGGCGGCAATGCCCCGGCGATTACCGGCGGCGATGCCGGCAAGCTCGAAGACGCCTTTGACATCGATACACTGGCGAAACTTCCGATTATTGTGACCGCCCAGGGCGGGGACTACACCAGCCGCGTGCACACCGAGCTGCGCAACCGCGACTGGGACGGCCTCTGGATGGATGCCGCCTCCACACTGCGCATGAACGACGACTCGATCATCGTGCTGGACCCCATCAACCGCGACGTCATCGACGCCGGCCTGGCGAACGGCACCAAGGACTTCATCGGCGGCAACTGCACCGTCTCCTGCATGCTCATGGGCCTGGGCGGCTTGTTCAAGAACAATCTTGTCGAGTGGGGCACCGCCATGACCTACCAAGCGGCCTCCGGCGGCGGCGCGCGCCACATGCGCGAGCTCCTGAACCAGTTCGGCACACTGAACTCCGAGGTTTCGTCCGAACTGGGCAACCCGGCGTCGGCCATCCTGGAAATTGACCGCAAGGTCCTGGCGCACCAGCGCGAGGGCATCGACTCCGCGCAGTTCGGCGTGCCGCTGGCCGGTTCGCTGATCCCCTGGATCGACGCCGATTTGGGCAACGGCCAGTCGAAGGAAGAGTGGAAGGCCGGGGTGGAGACGAACAAGATCCTGGGCACCTCCGCGTCCAACCAGGTCATCATGGACGGCTTGTGCGTGCGCATCGGCGCGATGCGTTCGCACTCACAGGCGCTGACCCTGAAGCTGCGCGAGGACCTGTCCGTGGCCGAGATCGAATCGCTGCTGGCCAACGATAACGAGTGGGCCAAGGTGGTGCCCAACACGAAGGAAGCCTCCATGGCCGACCTCACCCCCGTGGCCGCCTCCGGCACCCTGGAAGTCCCCGTGGGCCGCATCCGCAAGATGGAAATGGGCCCCGAATACATCAGCGCGTTCACGGTGGGCGACCAGCTCCTCTGGGGCGCCGCCGAGCCGCTGCGCCGCATGCTGAAGATCGCCACCGGCACGCTGTAACTCCGGCACAAGGGACGGGCCCGGCCAGCAACGGCCGGGCCCGTCCCTTGTCATTTCCCGAGGAACTTCGCGTACTTCTTCGCCGCCCTGCCCAACGCCTTGTCCTGGTTCGGGCTCAGTTCAGTGAACAATTCCGGCAGCACGACGCCGGACAGTTGCCTTTGCTTCTCGACCGCATCTTGCGCTTTCCGCCAGGTCCCGGCCACCCTGCCGCCGGCCACGACGGTCGCCTTGAACATCCCATTGTTTCCCGGCACCGTCAGTGGGGCATGCTCCGGGGCCAGTGCCGCCGTGCGGTCCGTGTAGCCCAGCAGGTACTCGTCAAAGCCGGGCAGCAGCAGGACCGAGCGGGCGCCGGGTATCGCACCCTTGTCTGAGGCGCCCAGCAGCTCCGCCGTTTCCGGGGCCAAATAGTATTCCGTGCCATTGCACTCGAACGTTTCCAGCTGGTTCGATATTTGGGTGAGCCCTGTCTTGATGTCGTTGAGCGTCAGCTTGGACCACCATTGGAAGTCCTTGATGGTTGCCGGTCCGTGGCTGCGGAAGTAGCGCAGGGCCAGCTCTGCCAAGGCTTGGTCCCGTTCCAGCACGCGCGGGTTCTTGATCCATTCCTTGGAGCTGACGTAGTACTGCCCGTTGCCTTTTCCCGTATTGATGGGTCCCTGGACGAGGGTTCCCTCAAGGCAGAGCAGAAACAGGAAATGGTAGCCGCGCTGGTCCCTGGTCTGCTGTCCGGCCTGCTCAAAGACAGCCATCAGTGCCTCACGGGTTACACGGCCGCCCGATTGTTCCAACAGCGCAAGGGCCAGTCCGCGCACCTGCTCGAGGTCCGACGTCGTAATTTCCAATTGGCGATGGCGGGTGGCCAGGGAGGAGATCATGCGTTCGGCGGTGATGGAGAGTATCCAGCCAAGGTCCTCGGAAGCGGTGACGTGCAAAGTTCCGCGCATGGGCGACGAGCGGACAAGTTCACCGCGGTTGAATGCAGCTTCCACGTCTGCGCGGGTGCTCCCCGGTGAACGCAGGCCGATCGACCACAATGCGCCGGGGAAGTCCTGGCCCTGCAACGCAGTCAGGGAACGCACAACGTCCACCGGTCCCGGGCGGGGACTGGTGGACGTTGGCAGGATCAGTTGGGCGGCGAGGCGGAGCCGGGCGAGCGCAACGGGGGTGACTCTAAGTCTCATGCACCCAATCTAGCGGTTACCGGGCGGAGCGGAGCTGAGCGGTGATGGGGCACTCGAACGGATCGCGCTGGCCCAGGCCAACCTTGTTCAGGTAACGCATGACGATCATGTACGACTGGCCCAGCGTGGTTTCGGTGTACGTGATGTTGCGCTCGGCGCAGTACTCGCGGACCATGGGCTGGACAGCCTTGAGGTTCTTGGAGGACATGGTGGGGAACAGGTGGTGTTCGATCTGGTAGTTCAAGCCACCCATGCCGACGTCGACCCACCAGCCACCGGAAATGTTGCGGCTCATGAGGGTCTGGCGGCGCATGAAGTCGATCTTGACGTCCTTGGGGACCAGCGGCATGCCCTTGTGGTTCGGGGCGAAGGCGCAGCCCATGTAAAGGCCAAGGCCCATGATCTGCACGGCGACGAACGCCAGGCCGATGCCCCAGCCAAGGAACCAGACGGTGAAGGCAGGCAGCACCACGAGACGAACCACCAGCAATGCGATCTCTGCCTTGCGTTCCGGCACAATCTGCTTGCGGTCCAACACGCGCTTCACTGCTGCAATGTGCAGGTCAAGCGCTGCAAGGGTCAGCAGCGGGAAGAAGAACGCGCCCTGACGGCGGGCAAACCACTTGGCAAATCCGGTGCGCTTGGCAGCATTCTCCGGGTCAAAGACGAGGGCGCCGGGATCAATGTCACCGTCCACGCCAATCTTGTTCGGGTTCAGGTGGTGCTTGCCGTGCTTGTTCATCCACCAGCCGTAGCTCAGGCCAACGAACAGGTTGCCGGAGATGCGGGCCAGCCACGCGTTTTTCTTCGCGGAGGCAAACACCTGGCGGTGTGCGGCGTCGTGGGAGATGAAGGCGGTCTGCGTGCACATGAAGGCGAACAGCACGGCGGTAACCATCTGCCACCAGCTCTGCCCGAGCGTCAGGAACAGTGCCAGTACGGCCAGGTAGCCAATGCTTTGGCGGACGATGCGCAACACGTACCATTTGACGTCGCGTTCCATGTATCCGGCGGCGCGAACCTGCTCGCACAGCGCGATGAAGTCGGTGACGTGGCGGTCCCGGGCCGGGCGTTTGCGGGCGGGCTTGGCGGCCGGCTCGCCGTCCAATAGTTCGGTGGAATCAAGCGTTGTCGATGACATTGTGCTCCTCAATGGTGCCTCACGGATGCCCAAATCATCACGTAAACGAAAAAGTCTGAATCTACCTTCTAGGTTACGTAAGCGGGGGTGCCGCGCACATCACACCCGGGAGCCGTCTTGACCCCGTACCCGGGTATGGGGCACGTGGGTGTACGGGGCCGCTTGGACGCCGGGGTGATTAGAGGGAGCAGCCCGCCAGCACCGGTTCCGGCACCAGGGCAATGCCGAATTCCCGGACGACGCCGTCACGCACCTCCCGCGCAACCGCCAGGATGTCCTCGGCGCCGGCACCGCCACGGTTCGTGATGGCGAGGGTGTGCTTGGTGGACAGGGAAGCGCGCGGCAGGGTCCCGGCGTCGTACTTCCCACCGGGGGAAACACCGCCAAGTTCCCCGGCCAGGCCGAAGCCCTTGGAAAAGCCTGCGTGCTCGATGAGCCAGGCGGCGCTGAGCTTGACGACGTCACCGGCCGGCCAGCGGGGTGCGTCGGCCGGCAGCGTGTTGGCGACCTCGGCCGTGACGAGGGGGTTGGTGAAGAAGGAGCCGGTGGAGAAGGTGTCGCGGTCGGCCGGGTCCAGGACCATGCCCTTGGCTGCGCGCAGGGCCAGGACCGTGCGGCGTACCTCAAGTGAGTTGGCGCGCTTGCCGATCTCAACGTCGAGGCGGCGGGCCAGCTCCGAGTATTTGATGGGGGCGCTCATCCGGCCCAGCAGGAGCTGGAATTCAACGGTGAGGACCACGTAGCGCGGCGAGCCGTTGACGGTGGTGGCTTTCAGCAGCGAGTCGCGGTAGCCGAACTTGAGCTCGGAATTGGTGAATGTGTGGACGGCGTTCTTTTCCCGGTCCCAGGTGCGCACGGCGGCGATGGTTTGGGCGACCTCGCAGCCATAGGCTCCGACGTTTTGCACGGGTGTGGCGCCCGTGCTGCCGGGAATTCCGGACAGCGCCTCAACCCCGCTCCATGCGTGCAGGACGCTTTGGTGCACAAAGTCGTCCCAGTCGTGGCCGGCCTGGACCACCACGGAGGCGCCGCCGCAGGAGTCCTGGGAGTTGGCTACGTAGCCCTGGCTGGCGATCTTCAGCACCGTGCCGGCAAATCCCTCATCCGAGACCACCAGGTTCGAGCCGCCGCCGAGCACCAGCAGCGGCTCACCGGCGTCGTCGGCTTCCTGAACCGCGGCAATGATTTCAGCCTCGGTGCCGGCCACCACATAGTTCCGGGCGGGGCCGCCCACTTCGAGGGTGGTCAGGGAACTTAGAAACTTTTGCTCTTTCACGTTTCCAGACTATCCCGTGCCGGCATCCTGCTGGAGTTCCAGGTATTTGGGCTTGCGCACCACGGGGGTGAGGAAGAACGCCACAACCAGCATGACGAGCACCGCAAGCAGGGAATGCAGCACACCAACATGCTCGGCCAGGAGGCCCAGCAGCGGCGGACCGCCAAGGAAGGCGCCGTAGCCCACCGTGGAAACCACTGAAACGCGGGCGGCCGCATGCTCGGGATCGTCGGAGGCCGCGGACATGGCCACGGGGAAGCCCAGCGCCGATCCCAACCCCCAGAGCACCAGTGCTGCAAGAGCCACTTCGGCGGCGGGGGCAAAGACAAACAAACCCAAGCCAAGGATGGCCAGGGCTGCGCCGACACGCAGCACCACCACCCGGCCGTACTTGTCCAGCACGACAGTTCCGGCGAAGCGGCCAATCGTCATGGCCGACACAAAAATTCCGTACCCGGCGGCGCCAATGGCGGCCGTGGAGTGGTGGCCGTCAACCATGGACAGGGCGACCCAGTCCCCGGCGGCCCCTTCAGCCAGGCCCAGGCCAAGCACCAGTGCGCCCAGCATCAAGGTGCGTGGATCACGCCAGGCGGCCGCGATTTTAGCCTTGCCCGCCAGCTTCGCCGCCTTCTCGGCGCTGAGTGTTCCGGCGCTTCCGGCGCTTCCGGTAGTGCCGGCGCTTCCGGTAGTGCCGGCGCTTCCGGTAGTGCCGGCGCTTCCGGCGGTGATGATCGGGATGGGGCCGGTGCCGGGCACGGCACTGGCTTCCGCCACGTCCACCATGGCGGCCGTGGTGGTGAGCTTGTCCGCCTGGTAATGGCTTGTTCCGATGACCACGGCCGTGCACGCAGCAAGGGCAACGACGGACAAGTGCAGCGCAACGGGAACGTGCGCGGAAGCAGCCAGCGCGCCCACGCCGGCACCCACGACGGTGCCGATGCTGAACGAGCCGTGCAGCCGGGGCATGATGTGCCGGCCCAGGGCCCGTTCAACGGCGGCGCCCTCAATGTTGGAGGCCGTGTTCCAGCTGGCAGTGCCCAGGCCCACAATGACAAGTCCGGCACCCACCACCAGGGTTTGGGAGAACACGGTGGCTCCCAGCCCGACGACGATGACGCCAACGGTTTGAATGAGGGCGCCGAACCGGGAGGTCAGCTTGGAGCCAAGGCGCAGCACAATCAGCCCCGAGGCAGCCACGGAGACAAACGAGCCCAGCGACATGCACAGCAGCATCAAGCCGACTTGGCCGGGGGTCAGGCCCAGATCGTCGCGGATGGCCGGGATGCGGGAAACCCAAGTGGCAAAAACCAGCCCGGACCCTGCATAGGCGGTGACTACACCGTTGCGCCAGGCGCTGATTCGCTCTGCGGGAAGGGCCTGGTTCACGCCACGCGGACCGTGGCCTGCGCCTTGACCAAAACTTTCTGGCCGCCCAAAGTGACGGTCAGGTCAATCCGTGCGGTCCCGGCGTCGTTGTTAACCGCGCCAACCACCCCGAGGACCTCGACGACGGCACCCGGGCCGGCATCGACGTCGGCCACGGGAACAGGCTTGGTGAAGCGGGTGCCATAGGACACGACGGCGGCGGGGTCCCCGATCCAGTCGGTCACCAGCTGCACGGCCGCACCCATGGTGAACATGCCGTGGGCGATGACGCCGGGCAGCTCCACCTCGCGGGCAAAGCGGTCGTTCCAGTGGATTGGGTTGAAGTCCCCGGAGGCGCCGGCATACTTCACGAGGTCTGCGCGGGAGATCTCAAGGGTGCGTGAGCCGATCTCGGTGCCCACAGCCAAATCTGCAATGTTGATGCTCATTACTGTCCCTCCCCGCGGACCAGGATGGCTGACACGGTGGTGGCAACAGCCTCGCCGTCGACAGTTGAAATTTCGGCGCGCGTGGTGATCATGGCGCCGCCACCCATGCCGCGGACGGTGTCCACGTGCAGCTCCGCGCGCAGCTCATCGCCTGCGACGATGGCCCGGTGGTGGGTGAATTTTTGTTCCGCGTGCACCACGCGGGAGAAGTCGATGCCGGAGTCGGGGTCGTTGATCAACAACGCATCCGCCCGCTGGGCAACGATAATGGCGTAGGTGGGGGGCGCCACCACGTCCGCATGGCCCAGCGCCCGGGCTGCGGCAATCTCAAAATGGGCTGCGTGGCCGGCTTTGACAGCCCTGGCAAAATCCCGCACGGATTCCCTGCCAACGCTGTATGTTTCGGCTAAACGATAGCTGCGTCCCTGCAGCTCGGGATTGATACTCATGGCTTAAGCCTATAGCCCGGACGCGGGCTGGCGCACACTAGGACCGCGCGTCGGACCGCATGTTGTCAACGATTGCCAGCAGCGATGACACATCCATGTTTTCCTGGGTGTCGTCCTGCTTCTTCACGCCGGTGGGAAAGCCGAACAAGGCTGCGTTGTAATACATGCCGTCGCCCAGGAGCATCACGGCGTGTGACACCGCGGGATCGCCAATATCGCTGAGAATCAGTTCATACCAGCGGGCATGGATCTCGGAAAACGCCTGCCGCACGGTGTCGTCCTCGCTTTGGCTCAGGCGCATGGCGGCGACGATCACACGGTCAAACGGCGTGCTGCCGAAGACGCTGGTGCGGATGTAATAGCTGGCACAGCCCTGCGGGTCCGCGGCCATCGCCGCGAAATCCAGTGCAGCATAGTCATGCAATTTGGCCAACAAGCCCTCGGTCAGCGCTTCCTTGCCCTTGAAGTGGTAGAGCAACCCGCCCTTGGAGACTCCGGCCGAGGCGGCTACGGCGTCCAGCGTTGCTGCCCTGGGCCCGTCGCTGATGAGCAGGTCCTCGTAGGCGGCGAGCACCCGTTCTCGTGCTGGGGGTTGTGTAGTCATTAGTCCACCCTACAAGAAGTGATGGACTGCACCAACCAGACGGTACACTAAACCGTCTGGACGGTATACAATTTTTGTATGGCGATTTCTGCAGTCACCCCCAAAACTGGTTTGTCCGAAACCACACCACGCGCCGGCGCCCGCACCTGGCTGGCCCTGGCGGTCCTCATGCTGCCCGTTTTGCTGGTGTCCGTGGACAACACGGTGCTCAGCTTCGCCATCCCCGCCATCTCCCTGGCGTTGACTCCCTCCGCCTCGGAACTGCTGTGGACCATCGACATTTATCCCCTGGTGTTGGCCGCACTGCTGGTGCCCATGGGCAGCATGGCGGACAGGTTCGGCCGACGCAAGCTGCTGCTGATCGGCAGCACGGGCTTTGCCGTGGTCTCGGTGTTTGCGGCGTTTGCCCCGAACGCCGGGGCGCTCATTGGCTATCGGGCACTGCTGGGCCTGTTCGGCGCCATGTTGATGCCCTCAACGCTGTCCTTGATCCGGAACTTGTTCCTCCACCCCGGCCAGCGCCGCAAGGCCATCGCCATCTGGGCCGCCGGTTTCTCCGGCGGTGCCGCCCTGGGCCCCATTGTGGGCGGCTTCATCCTGGAACATTTTTGGTGGGGAGCTGTGTTCCTCATGAGCGTCCCCGTGCTGATTCCGCTGCTGATCCTGGCACCGATCTTTGTGCCCGAATCCAAGGACCCCGCCCCGGGCAAGATTGATGCTGCCAGCATCTTGTTGTCCTTCGGAGCCATGGTTCCGACAATTTTTGGCATCAAGGAAATTGCCCAGTCCGGGCTCTCAGTGCTGAACGTGGTTCTGATCGTGGTGGGCATTGGCCTCGGCGCCTTGTTTGTGCGCCGCCAGCTGCGCCGCGTGAATCCCATGATGGACGTGACCTTGTTCAGGAACCCCGTCTTCAGCGGAAGTGTCAGCGCGAACCTCCTGAGCATCTTTTCACTCGTTGGGTTCCTGTACTTCATCACCCAGCACCTGCAGCTGGTGGTGGGCCTGTCCCCCACCAACGCCGCCTATGTTCTGGTGCCCGGCCTTGCCCTCACCATCGTCTCCGGGCTCGTGGCCGCGTCCCTGGCCAACAGGTTCCGCCAGTCCTGGCTGGTGGCAGGCGGACTGTTCCTAAACGCGACTGCCTTCCTGATCGTTGCGTTGAACACCGACGGTTCCGTCATCGGCATTATGGTGGCATTCCTGGTTCTGGGCGCCGGGGTGGGAACGGCCGAGACCATTTCCAACGACCTCATCCTCTCAGCGGCTCCCCCGGCCAAGGCAGGTGCCGCGTCCGCAATCTCGGAAACCGCCTACGAGGTGGGCTCGGTGCTGGGAACCGCCGTGCTGGGCAGCATCCTGGCCGCGTCCTACAGGTTGAACATTGTGGTGCCGGCCGGTGTGTCGGAGGTCGCTGCAAATACTGCGAGCCAGACACTTGGCGGCGCGATTGACGTTGCCGCCACACTGCCTGCCCCGCAGGGTGCGGCACTGCTGGAATCGGCCAAGCACGCCTTCGACTCCGGCTCATCCACCGTGGCCCTGGTCAGCATGGCGCTCATGCTCGGGGCGGCCCTGATGTGCCTGCGGGCCCTGCGCAGCGCAGTGGCCAACCCGGAGCCCGCGGACCACTGATCCCATTTATGTGTTGGACCGTCCTATGCTTGCAGAAAAGCGGGTGTTTGCGGTTTCGGCGGGTCCTCGAACACCCGCCGAAACCGCAAACACCCGCTTTTGTTGTTGGAGCCAGTGGATGACGGCCGCCAACCGACGGTGGCCTGCGATGCGGTTGCTGGCCGACGTGTGAAATGACTACGCGGGCGATTCCCGGATCGGAGTCAGCGTGCGGCGTTTAGTGCCGGCTCGGCCGGGACCGCGCGCAGTTTTTGCATCACCGCGGCAAGGACCAGCATCCCGGCGATGGCTGCAAGGGCCGCTGTCCCGCTGGCAGCCCAGTGCAGGGTCCAGCTGTTTTCCAAAATTGCCTGTCGCAAGGGTGAGACCTGTTCAGCGGGGAAATAGTCGGCGTATCGGGGGACGGGCATTGCAATCAGCAGCCAATTGGCCAGCAAAGCCACTAGCGACACCGCAGACAGTCCGAGCCACCAGCGCGTGACACGTCGGGAATCCGCCCGTTTCAGCAGCCGCCTGCAAGTGGGCATTCCCAACACCAGCGCCAGGACCATGCTCGCTGCCGCTGCCAAGGTCGCCAGTGGAAACAGCAAGGCAAGCAGCGCCAAAATTGCGGCCAACCAGACTGTGGCATGCCACAGGAACAGCCTCGGTGGCGCCATGCGCATCGGTTCAGACATTGGATCCCCCGCCATTGTTGCCGGACGTGCTACTTCTTGCCAGCTTCGCGTTCGGCAGTGCGCTTCTCGGCGGCCTTCATTTCCTTGCGGATGTTGTGGCCGCGCAGGCCCAGGGACGCCATGTGCGCCAGCAGCCCGACGCCGATGAACGGCAGTGCGATGAACGTCATGGACGGCGTAGAGCTGATGGCGCCGATGATGATGATGACGATGCCGATGAAGGTCAGGCCCATGCCGCCAAAAACAGCGTATTTATAGGCGGGCGGAGCGGTTTCCCAGAAGTCGTTGATCACGGTGCCAAGTCTACCGGCCGAGGGACCCGAAGCGAGCGAAGCGAGATTTGGGAGGCCAGGAGACGCTACCGGCCGAGGGCCTCTGCCGCGAGGGGCCTGCCACTGCTGCGATAGGGATTCGAATTTTCCAGCCATTGCTGCGAGAGCGTCGCGGAAAAACCGACCATTGCTGCGAGAGCGTCGATACCTGAAGGCTAAAAGAGCGACTCCTGTAGCGCCGGAACTTCTGTCTGGAAATCGCCCAGGCGAATCTTTCTCCCCTTGAGCGCGCCGAGATCCGCGAGAAACGCCCCCTCCACACCGTCCAGCCCGGCCAGGGCGGTGGGGCCCAGCAACGAGTCGATCCGGAGGCCGTGGCGGCCGGAATCCAGCGGCTGCGGATAGGCGGTGCGCCGGCTTGGAAGCGCAACCGCCTCCGAAAAGCCGCTTCGCTGCCACTGCTCCTCCGCCGTCTCAAACCCATCCAGTGGCAGTCCCGCCACATAGTCACGGACGACGTCGGCCATCGCCTTGTTCGTCTGCTCCAGATGCAGGGGCGGCCGGGGATGCAAAAGCGCGGCGAACTTCGCGGCACCGCGCACAAATTGGGTGGGCGGCAGGTTCGTGGACACGGCGTCCTCAAGGTGGCGCACCACGGCGCCGTCCCGGGCCCGGGCCACATACCGGGCCACGAGGGCGCCCTGTTCGGCTAGCCGGCTCCACTTGCTGGGCTCGGACGCCGTGCCCACCTTGGTGGTGCCGTCGGCAAACGTGGCGATGTACAGCCAGTGCTGCTGCGACAGGTACGCCTTCAGGCCCGGTGACCCCTGGCCGCTGCGGTGAAAGTCGTGCATGGGGCGCATCTGGTCCTTGGCGAAGCAGGCACCGCACTGGAAACCGCGTTCGGCCGGCTGCCCCGTGGGGCACGGGAGGTGCTCCGCCTGCCCCGACTCCGCCACCCGGGTGAACCCCAGACAGTGGCGGGCCGGGACGCCGTCGCCGGAAAGCACCTCAAACCTCAGCCACTGCCCCGGCACCAAGGGCAGCCGCGCATCGCCGTCGTCCGTGGTCAGGGAGAGTGCGGGCCCGTCCATATTCCAGGAAACGCTGCGGACCAGCCCGCCCGGGTGCGCCACTGCGGCTAGAGCGCGGGTTGGACGCCGTAGGCGACGGCCAACTTCATGATCTTCTCGGCCCGGCCGAGGCGCGGCAGGTCCGATCCGTCACGGATAACGCCGCCGCGGGCCTTGAAATCGTCCATGAAGTCCGTGGCCCAGGCGACATCGGTGGGCGTGGGGCTGATGACCTCATTGATGATGGTGGTCTGGTCGGCGGCCAGGCAGAGCTTGCCGGTCATGCCCATGGACACGGTGATCGCGGACTGTTCGCGCAGGATCGGGTGGTTCGTGCCCACGGTGGGGCCGTCGATCGGGCCCGGCAGGTTGCCGACGCGGCTGGCGACGACGAGCTTGGCGCGCGGGTACGCCATGGCTTCGCGGTCCGCGGCCATGCCGGTGTCGCGCCGGAAGTCGCCGGAGCCAAAGGCGAGGCGGAAGGCACCCTCGGCGCGGGCGATGTTGTTGGCCTCCTCGATGCCGAGGGCGGATTCAACCAGGGCCAGGACACGGGTTTTGCCGTCCAGGCGGTGGTAGGTTTCCTTGACCTGTTCGGCGTTTTCGGTCTTGGCCAGCATGACACCGAGAAGTCCGGGGACGTTGCGCAGGCTGGCGACGTCGTCGGCCCAGAAATCGGAGTGGACGTCATTGATGCGGACCCACGCCCGGCCGCCGTTGCGCAGCCAGTCGATGACGTCGGCGCGGGCCCCGTCCTTCTTTTTCGGATCCACGGCGTCTTCAATGTCAAGCACGACGGCGTCGGCGCGTGAGTTCGCGGATTCGTCGAAAATCTCGGGGCGGGTGGCAGGCACAAGGAGCCACGAGCGGGCGATTTCCGCCGGGATGTTGCGGGTGCGGATGGGCGCTGAGGGGGCTTCGTTGCCAACGGTGCTAGACATACCTCTACCGTATACGGCAAATCCGCTGGATTCGATGTGCCTTTCTACAAAGCCCCGACCCAATCACTGGTGAACTGCACCAGTTTTCACGCCACTGGTCTAGACCACTGGCCGGAATCAATCCGTTTCCAAGAACTAGGACAGCTTTGACACAGTCACGATGATGACCTGGATTTCCTTGCCGCCGTCGTAGCGCAGATCGTACCCAAGATAAAAGCCCTTGTCGGATTCACTGCCAATGGCATGGCTGTCCTTGTCGCCCGGATCTGTCTCGGTTTCCTCGACCCAGCGTTCAACGGCTTCCGCGTCCAGACCATGTTCCTGCACGGCGTCCCGCAGCAGTTGCACATATTCGTCCAGCGTTTCAGCCGTGAGGAAGTAGGTCACCATTGTCAGTTCCGGGCTGGTCTCGGTGGTGAAAAAGCGGACGTGATCCGTTGCCGCTTCGAGGGTTCCGCCGGTGCCACGGATGGTCAGTCGCAGCATTTCGCCGTCCAGAGCAACCACGTCGGGGCCGTAGGCGGAGTCCTGCAGGCCGACGTCGGACTTGGCAATGCTGCCCCCGCGAAAATCCAGCCGCAACGATTTCGAGGCCTTCACCCTGGCGATCCCCAGCTCGTCCAGGGTGGAAAACTCCGCACTGTCCACCAGCTCCTCTGGGGAAAACCTGGGCGGGCCGCTGGTTTTGCGGACGCTGAACCCGCAGCCGCCAAGCACTGAGCCAAGAACGACGGCGGCACTGGCCAGCACCGCACGGCGGCGGATGAGCGGGGCAGACGAACCGGGCAAGACGCGTCCCTTCGACGGTAAGTGCCCAGCCTACCCCGCTGGATTTTCTCCCGATCCGCCAATTGGACTGCATGATCAAGTGCCGCGGCCGAGCGGCGTTGCGGGCGGAATGGATTCAACCAGTGCTACGCCAGGGTGGCGGCGAGCTCCTCCGGCGTCAGCGGCCTGTCCGCGTAAACCAGCCGGATGGCGTTCGTGTCGGGGTTGCCCGCGTCGGGGCCGCGGTGGACCAGGGTCAGGCCCACCTTCTGCGCCACCCGCGCGGACGCCGCATTGTGTTCAAGCAGGTATGCCACGACGGGCAGTTCGGGACGAAGCTGCTTCGCCTGGCGCATGGCTGCCAGGGAGAGCTCGCTTGCCAAGCCGCGGCCCTGGACCTCCGGGGACAACCGGTAGCCGAGATTCCAGAACGCCCCAGCCTTGACGGAGCAGCCGCCGTGCCCGATCACGGCCGGGTCGCCCGGCAGTCTGGCCACCCACGGCCCCAGCCCGTGCTGGTCCCAGGTGGCCATGAATTGCTCCACCATGGCGCTGGTTTGTGCTGTGTCAGTGTGCCTGAGGCTGGGGAAATGGGTCCAGACCCGCGGGTCGGCGCAGATCACGTGGAGACCGTCCACATCCCCGGTCCCCGGGCGGGACAGAACGAGGTGCTCGGTGGTTGTTGGCATGAAAAATATCCTAGCTCTCAGGCATGATCATGGTGCGCAGGTCCAGCTGGCGCAGCACCCTGTCAACGACTTCGGGGTCGGCGTCGGGCTCGTTGCGGGCATCCAGCACCTCTGCCCGGGCCGCGTCCAGTGCGATGGTTTGGACCGCGATGGCCAGCTCCCGGCCTCGGCGGCGGCGCTCATCCGCGCTCTCGTTCTTCAGACTGCCATCGAGCAGCTCCACCTGCAGGCGCTGCATCCTGGCCTTGACCAGGGCCAGTTTTTCCGGTGGCAGGTTCTTGATCAGATCGTTGTTGTGCAGCGCCGCGACGGCAGCTTCCTGGGCGCGCAGGGCCAGAAGCTTGGCCGCTTCCTGTTCCTCGGCGCCGTCGTCGGTGGCCTTGAGCACCCGCATGAGCCACGGCAGGGTCAGCCCCGGCAGCACCAGGGTGGTCAGCAGCACGGCGCAGGCAACGACAATGATTTCATGCCGGGCCGGGAACGCTTCCCCGGAGGGCAGCACCGCCGGCAGGGCGAGTGCCAGGGCCAGGGTGGCCAGCCCCCGCATGCCGCACCAGGTGAGGATCACGACGTCTTTGAGGCTGGTTGGCGGCAGTTCGCCGTCGTTCTTCCTGGACAGCAGTGCCAGCAGGCCAAACCACAGGAACCTGACCACAATGACAAGGAGGCTGACGGCCACGGCCATCGGAAGCATGCCCCAAATGGCGGCGCCCTCGGCCTTGATGACCTCGCGGACCTCAAGGCCCACCAGGCCAAAGGCAAGACCGGTGACAAGCAGTTCCACCACATCCCAAAACGCTGCGCGGGTAATGCGTTCGGCGGCGTCCTCGGCCCGGGCATGGCGCTTGATCTCAAGGGCTGTGACAACGACGGCGATGACGCCCGAGGCGTGCACCTCCTCGGCCAGAATGTAGGCGGCGAAGGGCACCACCAGGGTCACGGCGCTGCGGGCCACGGAGGAGGCGATGAGCTTGGTGATCAGGCCCGTCACCCAGCCCATGATCATGCCAACCACGACGGCGACGGCGGCTCCCAGCAGGAACTTGCCGACCACGCCCAGCCCGAACGGTTCCCCGTCCATAGCGCTGGCGACCGCAGCCTGGAAGATCACGATGGCTGCGGCGTCGTTGAACAGGCCCTCGCTTTGAAGCACAGTGATGAGCCGGCGCGGCATGTGGACGCGCCCGGCAATCGACTCAACCGCCACCGGGTCCGGCGGGGCGCACATGGCGCCGAGGGCCAGCGCGGCGGGGATGCCAATGCTGGGGATCAACAGCCACGCTGCCCCGGCCACCATGGCCGTGGAGACGACCACCAGGGCCACAGCCAAGAGCAGGATTGTCCGCCACCTGACACGGAACACCGCCCAGGAACTTTTTTGTGCCGTGGCAAACAACAGCGGCGGGAGGAAGATCGGCAGGATCAGCTCGGGGTCAATCCGCAGGTCGGGGAACCCCGGGATGAAGGTCAGCGCTCCGGCCATGATGAGCATGAGCACGGGATAGGGCAGCCTGAGCTTGTCGCCCAGGCCCACTGCAACCACGGTGGCGAAAAGAAGTCCGACAATCAGTATTAGCTGTTCCACACAACTTATTTTACGGGTTTAAGGCCTGCTCAATTGCCACGTCGCCATCTGAAAAGTCGATGGTGCGCATGATGGTATCGGGGCGTTGCAGGACCGCGGCAGCCACAAGTGCCACGTTTGCCCGTGAGGTGCTGCCTGCATCCGATCCGTCGCGCTGGGGTGCCGGCGTGGGATCAATCAAGCCGGTGGGCGCGTCCATGGTCAGGGCACCGGGAGCCAGGATGGTCCAGGCCAGGGCACCGGCGGAGCGCAGGTGGGCATCCGCGGCCGCCTTCGCTTCAGCGTAGGCGAAGAAGCTGTTTTCCGGCGGGACGCCGTGGTCGGAGCCGGCGCCCAGGTAGGAGACCATGACGTACCGCTGCACACCGGCGGCCACTGCCGCGTCCATCGAGGCAATGGCTGCGTCCCGGTCGACGGCGTAGGTGCGCTCCTGGCTCCCGCCGCCCGCCCCGGCCGACCATACGATCGCGTCCTGGCCGGCAAACAGTTCGGCGAGTTCGGCAGGCGACGATGAGGCGACGTCGTGCACCACGGGCGTGGCGCCGGTCTCTGCGACATCGTCGATGTGGGCGGCATTGCGGATCACTGCAGTGACATCCATGCCCGCCGCTTTCAGCAGGGGCGCCAACAACAAGGCAATTTTTCCGTGGCCGCCAATTATCAAAACTTTGTTCATTGCTGCTCCTCCTGGGTGGGTCCGGCGGCAGTGCCTGCGGCACGCCTGCTTCCCAGTACATACCGTTTTGGCCGAATGGGCCACCTGACCCGGTTAAACGCCGCGGCCGTCCGGAAGCTTCCGGACGGCCGCGGGGCTCGCAGGGTGGGGCCGGGCGCTAGGCCTTGACCTTCCTGCGCCTGACGCCCAGCAGGGTCAGGCCAAACAACAAGGCTCCCACGGCGGCAACGCTCATGCCGCCGATCCCATTGGCACCGGTGTTGCCCAGTTCCGGATCCGAACCTGCGCCAGCGCCGGGATCGGCGCCTTCACCGGGTCCGGTGCCGGGATCCTGCCCGGGTCGGATCCTGTCCGGGGGTCGGGTTTTCCCCGGGGTTCGGGCCGGGCACGACGGGGGCTTCCTTGAAGGTGTTGGTCACCTGCACGCCTGCCTCACCGTTGACCGCCACGCGCGTCCTCACGGTCACACGGGGAAACAAAAAACCCGCAACCCCCGGCCAGTCGACCGGGAATTGCGGGTTTTACTGCTGTAGCGGCGGGGAGACTCGATCTCCCGACCTCACGATTATGAGTCGTGCGCTCTAACCAACTGAGCTACGCCGCCATAAATGAGTCTGGCCCGTGTTTGCCGGCCAAAACCGTCTTGACACGAGCCTTCTCATTTACGAGCCCCCCACCGGAATCGATCCGGTGACCTCGTTCTTACCAAGAACGCGCTCTACCACTGAGCTAGGGGGGCAACGAGAGAATACTTTACCAGCGGATTTGCCGGATGCGAAATCGGGGATTCACCAAGACTCCGACAGGGTGTCGACGGGCGCCATTTCGCTCAAAAACAGCAGGGCGAAGACCGAAAAATCCGCGGGGGAACAAGGAACTTCCGCACCGCGGGGCATTCGGCATGAATTGCATCACAACTGCTTTCCGACAGGAAAAGGGCCGGCTGCCATTGCTGGCGGCCGGCCCCTTTCAGCGCCTCAGGGCGTGGTTATTACCACTTGCCCTTGCTGTTGTAGCTTTGTCCGCCTTCGTGGCGGGGGCGGCGGTCTCCGCCACCGTGGCCCGTGTGGCTCTGGCCGCCCCGGTCTGCACCGAAGCTGCGGTCGTCACGGTCCTTGTCGCCGCCGCGGTAGCCACCGCTGCGGTCGCCGTCGAACTTCTTCTTGAAGCCGCCCTGGCCGCGGTCATTGCGCTCTTCACGGGCCCTGTACGGGGCACCGCCGCCGGAGGGGCGACGGCCCTTGTCCAGCTCGAGGTTGATGAGCTCGCCGCTGATGCGGGTCTTGCTCAGTGCACGCCACTGGTCCTTGCTCAGCTCTGCCGGCAGTTCAACCAGGGTGTGGTCGGCGCGGATGTCAATGCCGCCGATCTGCGAGGAGGACAGGCCACCTTCGTTGGCAATGGCACCAACGATGGAGCCGGGCATGACGCGCTGGCGGCGGCCCACCGCGATGCGGTAGGTGGCGTTGCCCTCGGTCAGGGTGCGGGTCGGGCCGCGTGAGCCGAAGCCGTCCTTGGAGCGTTCCTTCTTCTGGTATTCGGGAGCGGCCGGCAGGTCGTTGACAAGCAACGGCTGCTTGCCCTGGGCCATGACGGCCAAGGCGGCGGCAATCTCCGAGGCCGGAACGTCGTGCTCCTGCTCGTAGGAGGCGATCAAGTCGCGGAACTTTGCAACATCCTGGCTGGCCAGGGTTTCGGTGATTTTCTCAGCGAACTTGCCCAGGCGCAGGGTGTTGATGGTCTCCGCGGACGGCAGGTGCATCTGGTCCACCGGCTGGCGCGTGGCCTTCTCGATGGCACGCAGCAGGTACTTCTCGCGCGGGGTCATGAACAGGATCGCGTCGCCGGAGCGGCCGGCACGGCCCGTACGGCCAATGCGGTGCACATACGACTCGGTGTCGTGCGGGATGTCGTAGTTGATGACGTGCGTGATGCGCTCAACGTCAAGGCCACGGGCCGCAACGTCGGTGGCGACCAGGATGTCGATCTTGCCGCTGCGCAGCGCCTCGATGGTGCGCTCGCGCTGCTGCTGCGGGATGTCACCGTTGATGGCGGCAGCCTGGAAACCGCGGGACTTGAGCTTGTCGGCGAGGTCCTCGGTGGCCATCTTGGTGCGCACGAACGCGATAACGCCTTCGAACTCTTCAACTTCCAGCACCCGGGTCAGCGCGTCGAGCTTGTGCGGGCCCATGACCTGCAGGTAGCGCTGGCGGGTGTTGGCGCCGGTGGTGGTCTTGGACTTGACCGTGACCTCGGCCGGGTTGTTCAGGTACTGCTTGGAGATGCGGCGGATCTGGCCGGGCATCGTGGCGGAGAACAGGGCAACCTGCTTCTCGGCCGGGGTCTTGGACAGGATCTGCTCAACGTCTTCGGCAAAGCCCATGCGCAGCATCTCATCGGCCTCGTCCAGGACCAGGTACTGCAGGTTGGACAGGTCCAGGGAACCCTTGGAGAGGTGGTCGATGACACGGCCGGGGGTGCCCACAACAACCTGTGCACCGCGGCGCAGACCGGCAAGCTGCGGGCCGTAGGCCGAGCCGCCGTAGACGGGGAGCACGGAGAAGTTGTCCATGTGCTTGGCGTAGGAGGTGAAGGCTTCGGCAACCTGCAGGGCCAGTTCACGGGTCGGTGCCAAAACGAGGATCTGGGTGTCCTTGGTTGGGCCGTTGAGGTCCATCAGCTCAGCCATGCGGGACAGCGCCGGAACGGCGAATGCCGCCGTCTTGCCGGTACCGGTCTGGGCCAGGCCGACAACGTCGCGGCCTTCCAGCAGCAACGGGATGGTTGCGGCCTGGATGGGTGAGGGCTTCTCGTAGCCGACGTCGCTCAGGGCAGACAGCACGCGGCCGTCAATGCCCATGTCAGCGAAAGTAAGTTCGTTTTCTTCCTCCGTGGCGGGGGAATTTTCAGTCAAGTTTTCGGGCATGGTCTTGGATGTCCTCATTCATAGGGCCAGGCGGCGAGGAACGCCGCGGTGGACGAAATCCAGCCGCTACTCGGCATCCCGGGCAGGATCTCGCGCCATGTGCGCCGTGGTTCACGGCCGCCGGTGTTGACATAAAACCAACACCGCATGGCGTTTCTTTGCCGGCAATCCCCTATGAACGCTACTTGCCCGCTCTAAATATTGCGGGCCCCATACACTTCAGGCTCCTGCCTCAAAAATTGGGCAGAAAATAAAAGGAGATACCGGAGTGGGGGATGCTTAAATTGTAGGCCATAGCTTGGCGCTGCGATACAAGGAAAGTCGATGCCTGCCAGTGAGGTTCCGCACACGCAACCGACGCCCGGCGTGAAGCAGGCATTTCCGCGCGCCCACCATCTTTTGAGGTGTCAGTTTCCCCGTGCCCGAATCCGAGCGAAGTATTTTCGGTAGTGGGCACCCAGAGTGAGCTCACCGGCGTCGTGCAGTTCCGCCAGCGTGTCCACATCCTGCACGGTGGGGGCGCTGAAGAACTTGCCAACCGTGATGCCGTGGCCGGGCACATGCTCAACCACGACGTCGTCCCCCGCCTGCGCCCTGCCGGATTCCACCACCCTCAGGTAGGTTCCCACCCGGCCGGCCTCGGTGAACCGCTTGACCCACTGCGGTTCGCCCATGCGTTCGGCAAAGGTGGCGCAGGGCACCCGGGGCGAGGTCACTTCCAGCAATGCCGTGCCGATCCGCCACCGCGTGCCAATCACGGCGTGGGTGGTTGCCACGCCGCGGGTGCGCAGATTTTCACCAAACAAGCCGGCCGGGATCGGGCGCCCGAGTGCGGCACTCCAGTAATCGGCGTCCTCCTGCGAGTAGGCGTAGACCGCCTGGTCCGGGCCGCCATGGTGCTCGGTGTCGCCCTGCACATCACCAAACACGCCAAAGCGCTTCAGCTTCACAAGCCCCTCGGCTGGGCGTTTGTCGATGGCCGTGACACCAAAGCCCGTCTTGGTCGTGATCAGCTGGTGGACCCGGCAAATGGCCAGGACCGTTCCGGCAGGTGGAGTCGCGTCAGTCATGCTCCAACACTAAGGCAGGGTGTGCCACCACCGCGCCTGCCCCTGTGGCTGTCCCAAGCTGCGCCGGACTCGTGACGGGTGTGCCGCATAACAGTGTCATGCGGCACACCCGCAGCGAGTTCAGCGCAGATTGGGACAAACTGCGGGCGCCGGCTGACACGGACCGCTCCGGCGCGCAAAAAACCTGCGGCTACGGGGCAAAGCGGTAGCCCATGCCGGCCTCCGTGAGCAGGTGCACGGGCGCGGCGGGATCACGCTCAAGTTTCCTGCGCAGCTGGGCCATGTAAACCCGCAAATAATGGGTCTCCTTCGCATAGGCAGGTCCCCACACCTCGGACAGCAGCTGCTGCTGGCTGACCAAACGGCCGGGATTGCGCACCAGCAACTCCAAGAGGCTCCACTCGGTGGGCGTCATCCGCACGGCCTCCCCGCCGCGCAGCACCACCTTGTTGGCCAGGTCAACCGAGAATTCGGCCGTCTCCACCAACGGCTCCGCACTCTGCGGGCCGGCCCGCCGCGTCGCCGCCCGGAGCCTGGCCAGCAGCTCGTCCAGCCCGAACGGCTTCGTCACGTAGTCGTCGGCACCGGCATCGAGGGCCTCGACCTTGTCGTGCGAGCCGTGCCGCGCCGAGAGCACGATGATGGGCACCTCGCTCCAGCCGCGCAGCCCGGCAATAACGTCCAGCCCGTCCATGTCGGGCAGCCCCAGGTCAAGCACGACGACGTCGATCGCCTGGGTTTGGGCGGCAGCCAGCGCCGTGGTCCCGTTGGCTGCCGGGACGACCGTGTACCCGTGGGCGTGCAGGTTGATTTGCAGCGCCCGCAGGATCTGGGGTTCGTCGTCAACTATCAAAACCGTTGTCATGGCGGGGTCCTCACAGTGTTCTGGCAATTCCGGTGGAAAGCGGCAGGCGGATGATCATGGTCAGCCCGCCGCCGGGGGTTTCCACCGCTTCAAGCACGCCGCCCATGATCTCGGTGAATCCCTTGGCAACGGCCAGGCCCAGACCGACGCCGGTGCCGCCCTGCGGTCCATAGGAGACATCGTCGAGCCGTTGAAAGGGCTTGAACATGGCCATCACCTCGGCGGCCGGGACTCCCTTCCCGTGGTCCACCACCCGCAGTTCGCTCGCCGGCCGGCCGTTGATGGTGGCGCTGCCGCTGCCGCCGATGGAGCCCACCACAACGATTTCCGAGTCGGGGGCGTATTTGACGGCATTCTCCACAATGTTGGCGATGACCCGTTCCAGAAGGCCGGGGTCGGCTTCGATGGCGGGCATGTTGTGCGGCAGTTCCCGGCGTATCCGCTCCGTCGGCACGCCGTGCAGCGCTGCCGGCAGGACTTCCTGCCACGTGACAGGCCCCACGACGGGGCTGACCATTTGGGCGCTCAGCCGCGACATGTCAAGCAAATTGCCCACCAAAGCGTCCATCCTGTCCGAATAATGCTCAATGGTTGCCAGCAGCTCCGCCTCATCTTCGGGGCTGAAGCTGACGTCTGTTTGGCGCAGGCTGCTGACGGCCAGCTTGATGCCGGCCAGGGGTGTGCGCAGGTCATGGGACACAGCGCGCAGAACAGAGGTCCTGATGTTGTTGTCCTGACTCAATTGTTGATTTTCACGCTGCGTCTCGCTCAAGGTCTCGCGTTGTTCCAGGGCCAGCAGGTGCGCGCCGAAGGCGCTGAGCAGCCGCCTGTCGCGTGCCGGCAGGATCCGGCCCGACAATCCCAGCATCCAGTGCCCCGACACTTCTTCCACGGTGTCCGCCTGGCCGGGGTTTTGGGGCGGGTCCTCCCCCACCGACGCCGCAACGCGCCAGCCGGGCGGACTGCCGGTGCCGGTGCTGCCAAACAAGACCACCGAGCGCATGCCAAAGTGGTCCCTGAGCTGTTCAAGAAACACCTGCACGGTGTCCCGGGAGGCAAGGATGCCGCGGGCAAGTTCACTCAGCGTGGCCGCTTCGGCCCCTGCCTGCAGGGCGTCCCGCGAGCGCCGGGCGGACTGGTCAACGGCGAGCGCGACGGCCACCGTCACCAGCAGGAACACCGACAGGACGAGGAGGTTTTCGGGATCGTTGATGGTCAGGTTGCCCACCGGTGGCGCTGAGTAAAAGTTCAGCAGCAGGCTGCCCCAGACGGCGGCGAGCACGGCCGGCCACAGACCGCCCACCAGGGCGACGGCGATGGCTCCCGCCAGCTGGATGACCATCGTGGTTTGCAGGCTCAACGACCCGGTTCCCAGCTGCACCAGCACGGGCAGCGCAACGGCCAGCACAAAACCGGCCACAACACGTTTCCGGTTGAGCTGCCCGCGGCTGCGCGGTGGACCGCCGGAGGCACTCAATGGGTGCGGCACCATGTGCACGTCCATGTCGCCGGCTCCGCGCACAACCCGCGCCCCCACACCGGGACTGAAGAGGAACCCCAGGCGCGGTTTCCGCCGGGAGGACCCGATGACGATCTGGGTGGCGCCCGCGTTGCCGGCAAAGTCGAGCAGTGCCCGTGCCGTGTCCTCACCGCCCACCGAGTGGTAGGTGCCGCCCAGGTCGGTGACAAGCTGCCGTTGGCCTTCAAGGGCCGACGGCGCGTCCCCGGCGACGCCGTCGGACCTGGGCACGTGCACGGCGAGCAATTCCCCGCCGCTGACCCGGCTGAGGATTCTGGCTGCGCGGCGCAGCAGCACCTCTCCTTCGGGCCCGCCCGGCAGCCCCACCACAACCCGTTCGCGGGTGGGCCAGCTGGCGGCAATGCCGTGGCTTTCCCGGTAGGCGGCCACTCCCTCTTCCACCCTGTCGGCGAGCCAGAGCAGCGCCAGTTCTCGCAGTGCCGTGAGGTTTCCCAGCCTGAAGTAGTTGGCCAGCGCGGCATCCACTTTGTCTGCGGCGTAGATGTGGCCGGTGCTGAGCCGCTGGCGCAGCAGTTCAGGCGGGATGTCCACCAGCTCTATTTGGTCTGCCCGGCGAACAACATCATCCGGCACTGTCTCCTGCTGGCGGACTCCGGTAATGGTTTCCACCACATCGCCGAGGGAGGCCAGGTGCTGGACGTTGACGGTGGAGTACACATTGATCCCGGCGGCCAGCAGCTCTTCCACATCCTGCCAGCGCTTGGCATTGCCGGCCCCGGGAATGTTGGAGTGGGCATATTCATCAACCAGGGCCAATGCCGGCTTGCGGGCCAGCAGGGCTGCAACGTCAAGTTCCGTGAAATCGGCGCCCCGGTAGCTGAGGTGCCGTGTGGGCAGGGTTTCCAGTCCGGCAAGCTGGGCCCTGGTTGGCTCCCGTCCGTGGTCAAGGACGATTCCTGCCACCACGTCAACACCCGCAGCGGCTTGGACATGGCCTTCCTCCAGCATAGAGTAGGTTTTTCCCACCCCGGGTGCAGCCCCCAGGAAGATCCGTAATATGCCGCGCGTCATGGTTTATTCTCGCAGGCCGGTGGCAGTTTCCGGCACAGCGTGCAGGGCGGCGTTCAAGGTGGTGGTGTTGACGGAGGGCTGGCCCAGGAAGGCGTTCAGCCCGGAGCTGGTGTGTTTGGCCACCAGCTCCCGCACCGCTGCTTCGCTGATCCCGTTGGCGGCCGCAACCCGTGGCACCTGGAGGGCGGCATACGCGGGCGAGATGTCGGGATCGAGCCCCGAACCGCTGGCTGTCACGGCATCGACCGGGACAGCGTCCGGGGCAACGTCCTCCCGGCCTGCCACCTCTGCCCGGTTGGTGGCAATCGCCGCCACCAGCGCAGCCTGGTTGGGCCCCAGATTGCTGGCCGACGACGTCGCCGGATCCCATCCCACCGCCGAGGGCCGCGGGAAGAAGTACGCCGTGCCGGTGACGGGCTGGGCCAACAGCGACGAGCCGGCAGCCCGCCCCTCCACAGTGATGATCGAGCCGTTGGCCTGGGCCGGGGCTGCCAATTGCCCAAGGCCAAAGACCAGTGCCGGATAGGCCAGTCCCAGCAAGAGCGTGGCGCACAGCAGGAACCGCAAAGCCGTGAAAAGTTGACGTCCATAAGCGTTCATTGTGCTGTCCTTAATTTAGCGCTGGGCAATCGTGGGGATGAGTGAGACCAACAGGTCGATCAGCTTGATGCCGATGAACGGGGCAATGACGCCGCCCAGCCCAAAGATGAGCAGGTTCCGCGACAGGGCACGGGCTGCCGAGACGGCGCGGTACTTCACCCCGCGCAGCGCCAGCGGCACCAGGGCAACGATGACGAGCGCGTTGAAGATGACCGCTGAGAGGATGGCGCTCTCGGGTGAGGCAAGCACCATGATGTTCAACAACCCCAATCCCGGGAACGTGGCGGCAAACAACGCCGGCACAATGGCAAAGTACTTGGCCACGTCGTTCGCCACCGAGAACGTGGTCAGCGAACCGCGGGTGATCAACAGCTGCTTGCCGATCCCCACAATGTCGATGAGCTTGGTGGGGTCCGAGTCCAGGTCAACCATGTTGGCCGCTTCCTTGGCCGCGCTGGTACCTGAATTCATGGCCACACCCACATCCGCCGCCGCCAGGGCCGGGGCGTCATTGGTGCCGTCGCCCGTCATGGCCACCAATCGCCCTGCCGCCTGCTCGGCCTTGATCACCGCCAACTTGTCCTCGGGGGTGGCCTCGGCAACAACGTCATCCACCCCGGCCTCGGCGGCAATGGCGGCGGCGGTGACCTTGTTGTCGCCCGTGATCATGATGGTCTTGATGCCCATGGCACGCAGCTCCGCGAACCGTTCCTTCATGCCGGGCTTGACCACATCCGCCAGATGAATGACACCGCACACCTGCGCGCGCTCGCCGTCATGCGTGGCCACCAGCAGCGGGGTTCCCCCTGTTCCGGAGATTTTCAGCACCGCTGCGGCAAGTTCCCGGGGCAGGGATCCGCCACGTTCCTGCACATAGCGTTCGACGGCGGACGCGGCCCCCTTGCGCACCTCCAGCACCGCTTGGTGCGGGTTGGCAGGGTGCCCCGGAGGCAGGTTGAGTCCGCTCATGCGGGTGGCTGCGCTGAACTCGATGACCTCCACGTTGCCGCTGGCTGCCGTGGTGGCATCCGGCGTGGACGTGCTGGCAGCCAACGTGGAGGTGGTGGAATCCGGCGCGGTGTCCGCCGCGAAAATGCTGTCGGCCAGTTCCACGATGGAGCGGCCCTCGGGCGTCCCGTCTGCCAGGGAGGACAGGCGTGCGGTGCCTGCCAGGTCATGCTGCCCCACGCCGTCGGCCGCCAGGAAGGCAACGGCGCGGCGGTTGCCGAAGGTGATGGTGCCGGTCTTGTCCAGCAGCAGGGTGGTGATGTCGCCGGCGGTTTCCACGGCGCGGCCGGAGGTGGCCAGCACATTGCGCTGGATGAGCCTGTCCATGCCGGCGATGCCGATGGCCGGCACCAGGGCGCCGATGGTGGTGGGGATGAGGCAGACCAGCAGCGCCACCAGGACCACGGGGGTGGGCAGCGCGTTGGCGAAATTGGCCATCGGGGCCAGTGCCATGACGGCAACCACAAAGACAATGGTCAGGGAGGCCAGCAACACGTTCAACGCGATCTCATTGGGCGTCTTTTGCCGGCTGGCGCCTTCCACCAGTGCGATCATCCTGTCCAGGAACGTCTTGCCGCTGGCTGCCGTGATGCGGACGGCGATCCTGTCCGAGAGCACCACGGTGCCGCCCGTGACGGAGCTTCTGTCGCCGCCGGATTCACGGATGACGGGGGCCGATTCGCCGGTGATGGCCGATTCGTCGACGCTGGCCAGGCCCTCGATGACGTCGCCGTCGCCGGGGATCAGGTCGCCTGCCTCACAGATGACCACGTCGCCCACTTCGAGGTCGGTGCCGGGCACCAGCTCCTCTGCATGGCCGCAGCCATCACTGCCGTTGCTGTCGTTGCCTTCCCGGCCCCCGCCGGACTGGCCGGCCGGCACCAGGGCTGCTGTCCGGCGTCGTGCCATGACCTCGGTCCGGGCGGCACGGAGGCTGTCCGCCTGTGCCTTGCCGCGGCCCTCGGCGATGGCCTCGGAGAGATTGCCGACCAGCACGGTGAGCCAGAGCCACACCGTGACGATGACCGAAAATACGGCGGCGGAGGAGCCAAGGGCCAGCTGCTGGACACTGACGGCCGTACAGACGACGGACCCGACCAGCACGGTGAACATGACGGGCGAGTGGATCATCTGGCGGGGATCGAGTTTGCGGAAGGCCAGGGGCAGTGCCGCGGCGGTCTTGCTCAAGTTCATTTCAACAGCCCTTCAGCGGCCGGGCCCAGGGCGAGCGCGGGGAAGTAGGTGAGTGCGGTCAGGATCAAGGAGATGCCGCCAAGCAGGACGGCGAAGAGCGGCCCGTGGGTGGCGAGGGTTCCCGGTGTCGCGGGAACCCTGCGTTGTGTGGCGAGGGACCCGGCGAGCGCCAGAACCAGTGCCATGGGCAGGAAGCGGCCAATCAACATGGCCAGCGCCAGCATCGTGGCCAGGGGCGGGCCGGAACTGGTGATGCCGCCAAAGGCTGAGCCGTTGTTGTTGGCGGCGGAGGTGAAGGCGTACAGGATTTCGCTGAAGCCATGCGGGCCTTCGGCCGGTGCGTTGGCGGCGAGCGCCGGCACGGAGACGGTGATGGCCGTGCCCAGCAGGACCAGGGTTGGCGTGACAAGGATGTACAGGGCCACCAGCTTCATTTGGGGTGCACCGATCTTCTTGCCCAGGAACTCCGGGGTGCGCCCCACCATGAGCCCGCCGATGAACACGGCGACGATCGCCAGCACCAGCAAGCCGTACAGGCCCGAGCCCACACCGCCGGGGGCAATCTCGCCCAGCATCATGTTCAGCATCGCCAATCCACCGGCCAGGGGTGGCAGGGAATCGTGGGCCACGTTGACGGCGCCGGTTGAGGTCAGTATGGTGGCCGCGGCAAACAAGGCGCTGGGTGCAACACCGAGCCGCTGTTCAAAACCCTCGCCCACGCCGGTGCCGCTGCCGTTGAAGGCGGCGATGGCCCACGCCATGAGGGCCGTGGAGGCCAGCCAGAACGCCACCATCACCGTGAGCACCGTGAAGCCCTGGCGTTTGTCGCCCACCAGGCGGCCGTACATGGCCGGCAGGGAAAACGGAATGACCAGGATCAAGAACACCTCAAACAAGCTGCTGAACGCCGTCGGGTTCTCAAAGGGGTGGGCGGAGTTGGCGTTGAAGTAGCCGCCGCCGTTGGTGCCCAGCAGTTTGATGGCCTCCTGCGAGGCCACGGGACCGCCGGGAATGGTTTGTTCCGCACCCGTGACCAGGGTGTGGATGCCGGTGCCGCCCCAGTTTTGGATGACACCGGTGATGATCAGGACCACCGCAGCGATGACAGCCAGGGGCAGCAGCACGCGAAGCGTCCCGCGGGCCAGATCCACCCAGAAGTTGCCCACATTGTGTGTTTGTGCCCGGGTCAGCCCGCGGATGAACGCGACCACCACGGCCAGGCCGACGGCGGCGCTGAGGAAATTCTGCACCGCCAGCAGGAGCATCTGGGCGCCAAAGCCGAGCGTTGTTTCCGGCACATACGTTTGCCAGTTCGTGTTGGCCACGAAGGAGACCGCCGTGTTCATGGCCACCCACGGGTCAACCGCGCCCATGCCCTGGCTGAACGGCAGGTATTGCTGGAGCAGCTGCCCGCCAAACACCGCCGCGAGGGAGACCAGGCTGAACGCCAGCAGCGAGCGCAGGTACACCTTCCAGTGCTGGTCTGCCTGCGGGTCCACGCCGGCGAGTTTGTAGAGTCCACGCTCAACGGCCAGGTGCTTGTGGCTCGTGAAGCTTGCGGCCAGGTATCTGCCGAGCGGCTGATGCACGGCGGCCAACACCACCACGAGCACCACCAGCTGGGTGACGAGCGAAAATACGTCAAGCTCCATGGTGGCCCCTCACCACTTCTCGGGGCGGATGAGGGCCGTCACCAGATAGACCAGCAAGGCCAGTCCCACCAGCCCCAAAACGAGCCACGTCATTAATGCCACGACAAACCTGCTTTCACAATGTGCGTTGATGTCTTGACTCAATCGCACACCCGTGGAGCGGGCCTGATGCTTGTTTTTACGTATTCCTTACGCCCCGGCAGGCGTTCTTGACGGCTTCCTGACTCCGGGAACCGTGAACCGGATGAAGCGTTAGGAGGAGAAGCCGCCGTCGGCCTTGATCAACTGCCCGCTCACCCAGCGGCCGCCCGGCGACAGCAGAAACGCCACCGTCGGCGCCACGTCGGCCGGGGTGCCGAGCCGGCCGCCCGGTTGCAGCGCCGTCAGCGTCTCCCGGGTGTCGGCATCCATCCACCCGGTGTCCACGGGGCCCGGGTTGAGCACATTGGCGCTGATGCCCTGCCCGCCCAGCTCCCGCGCGGCGGCCATGACTATCCGGTCCAGGGCGCCCTTGGAGGCCCCGTACGGAAGGTTGAACACCGTGTGGTCACTTGTCAGCGCGACGATGGCGCCGCCGTCGTCCGTCGCCTGCCGGGCAAACGCGGCAATCAGCTGCCAACTGGCGCGGGTGTTGACGGCAAAGTGCCGCTCAAAGCTGTCCACCGGGGTGTCGAGGATCCCCGAATCGACGGACTCGCTGTGCGAGAGCACCATGCCCGTCAGCGGCCCGGCCTGCTGCGCAATCCCCGCCATGAGGCGGTCGACGGCGGCCGGGTCGCCCAGGTCGGCCGGCAGCGCCCATACCCGGGCACCCGCTGCCTCAAGCTCCGCGGTCAGCGTGGCGACGTCGTCGGGCTGGACGCCCCAGGGCATGCGCTCGTCGTAGGCCTGCCAATAGTTCAGGACCAGGTCCCACCCGTCGGCCGCCAGCGCCCGGGCAATGCCGGCCCCGATCCCGACTGTCCGGCCCACACCTGTAATCAACGCTGTTTTCTTGTGCATCGCCCCAGCCTATGCCCGTGATGGCACACTTTGCGTCAACAAAGCTGTAGCTTGGAGGGGTCCACAGACGGCAAGCGAAAGGCAGTCATGAGCAGCTCACAGCCCACACCCAACCCCGGATTTGTGCCAGGCCGGGTAACACGCAGGGCGGCTGCTCCCGCGGGAAAGCCGGGCTCGGTGCCTGTGAAGCCAACGGGCAGTGCCGGGAGGAAACCGGCCGCGGCTCCTGCCAAACGACCCGACACGGCGAGCATCAGCGCGGCCATCCGAGAGGCCGCAGCGGCCGCGAAGAGGCGTGTTTTGGCCATCACCAACGCCCATGTGGTGCCGGTTGAGGGCGAACCGTTTGACGGCACCGTGCTCATCGAAGGCGGCAAGATCCTTGGGCTGGGCGCCTCGCTCCAGGTCCCTGACGGTGCCGACGTCCTCGACGCGAAGGGCCAGTGGCTGCTGCCCGGCCTCATCGACGCGCACGTCCATCTGGGCATGGACCCCGAAGGCGAATTGGGCTCCACCAACGACGTCAATGAAATGACCGACCCCGTCATGGCAGCGGTGCGCGCCATTGACGCCGTCGACCCCTTTGACCCTGGATTCGACGACGCCCTGGCCGGCGGCATCACCGCCGTCAACGTCAACCCCGGTTCGGGCAACCCGATCGGCGGCCTGGCAGTGGCGCTGCACACCCATGGCCGGTACATCGAGGAAATGGTGCTGCGCTCCCCCAGCGGGCTCAAATCGGCCCTCGGGGAGAATCCCAAGACTGTTTACGGCGAAAAGAAGCAAACACCCTCCACCCGACTGGGCACGGCGTTGGTCATCCGGCAGGCCTTCATGGCCGCGCAGAACTGGCTGGCACTGCCCGAGCCGCGGCCCCGGGACGCCCACATGGAGGCGCTGGCCATGGTCCTGCGCCGCGAGATCCCGTGGCGCCAGCACTGCCACCGCGCCGACGACGTCGCCACCGCGATCCGGCTGGCCGACGAGTTTGGCTACGAGCTCGTCATCGACCACGGCACCGAAGCCCATGTTTTGGGCGACGTGCTGGCAGCGCGCGGCACCCCCGTGTTGATCGGCCCGCTGTTCACCACCAAATCCAAGCCTGAACTGCGCGCCAGGTCCCTCGCCAACCCGGGGAAGCTGGCGGCGGCCGGCGTCGAAATTTCCATCATCACCGACCACCCGGTGGTGCCGATCAACTTCCTCGTCCACCAGGCCAGCTTTGCCGTGCGGGAAGGGCTGGACCGCGATGTTGCGCTGCAGGCCATCACGATCAATCCGGCCAAGGTGCTGGGCCTGGCGGACCGGATCGGCTCGCTGAAGGTTGGCAAGGACGCCGATCTGGTGCTCTGGAGCGGTGACCCGCTGGATGTCATGGAGCGCGCCATGCAGGTTTTCATTGGCGGAAAACCTGTTTACACCTACGACGGCGACACCCGGGTTGGTGCCGCAGCCTCCCGCGTGTAGCCCACCCCGCAAACAGATCTGACCCGCAGTAATGGTTGCTGAAACAATCTAAATCGATTGTTTCAGCGACCACTACTGCGGGTCAGATTTGCTGGTGAGGGAGAGCGCGGCGACTAGGCCGGGAGCTGCAGCACCGCACCGGTGAAGATCAGGTCGGGGTGGATGACGGTGTCGGCGTTGGCCTGGTAGAGCGTCTCCCATCCGCCTTCGATGCCCAGCTTGTCAGCAATCGTGGCCAGCGTGTCGCCGGACTCGATGGTGTACGTCTCGCCACTCAGCGCAATCTGCACCGGCGCCGGGGCCTGCTCGACGGGAGCCTGCGCCACAGGTGCCTGCTCGACAGGTGCCTGTGCCACGGGTGCCTGCTGTGCGTAGGCTTCCACGGGAACCTGCTGCTCGGGCACAACCTCGCTGGACTGTGCAGCCACGGGGGCAGGTGCTGCCGGAACTGCGGCGGGCGAGTAGGCCTCGCCGCCTCCGCCGCTCAAGCCAAGCTGTGCGGCACAGGAAGGCCATGCACCCCAGCCCTGGCCGGCCTGGACGTTCTCGGCAACTGCGATCTGCTGCTCACGCGTGGCACTTTCCGGAGCTCCAGTGCCGCCATAGGCAGCCCAGGTGCTCGGGGTGAACTGGAGGCCGCCGGAGAATCCGTTGCCCGTGTTCGTAGCCCAGTTTCCGCTGCTTTCACATTCCGCAAGTGCGTCCCAGGTGCCGCCGTCCGCCGCGTTGGCTCCGGTTCCGGCTACAGCCAGTCCCCCGCCGACGAGGGCGCCCACAGCCAGGAATCGGCCGACATTGCGAGTAAGTTTAGTTTTTTTCATCAATGCGTTCTCCCAAAGGCCACCTTCGCTCCATCCGTCCCCGGACATCTGCGCGCCACCGTCCAACCTGTAGATATGGAGGTTGCTTCCATGGCCTTCCGCGTGACGGTGTTCGGTGTTGGAAGGCCTGGGCATTCTTGGGCGGCGAAGAGACGCCGACCGCCCCGCAGGGCATGATTTAGTCTAAAACGATATCAAATCGATATGCAAATCAGCAAACTGTGACCTTACTGCCATATCTTTTAACAGCTTCATGGTGTACTTTGTGTTTTCCTCATTGCTTTGCCTCATCCGGGCGCGCTGCTTCCTGCCCTGCACGAGGTCCCTGACCCGTCCGTCTGCCCGCAATTTCGGCCCTTCTCACCCACCGTGAGCCGGGCCCCTCCGCTGCCGCAGCGTCATCCGGATTGAACAAGGTGCACTTCCCCAGGGACAGGCACCCGCAGCCAATGCAGCCGTCAAGCGACTGCTGCAACACTTCCAGCTGACGGATCCGCTGTGCCACCATGGCTGCCCAGTTCGTGCTCATGCGGGTCCATTCCCGCTGCGTCGGAGCCCTGTCGGCGGGAAGTTCGCCAAGCGCGTCGGTGATTTCCTGCAGGGTCAACCCCACGCGCTGTCCGGCTGCCACGACTGCCAGCCGGCGCAGGGTGTGCCGGGGGAACTGCCGCTTGTTGCCAGGTGTTCGCTCAGACTGGATCAGCCCCCGCTCCTCGTAATAGCGCACTGTGGGCACGGTGATGCCGGCGCGCCGGGCCAGTTCACCGATGGGGAGCAGTTCATTGGGTGCGATGTGGGCCATGGATTGAATGCTGCCACGACTCGAACTTGACCTCAAGTTAGCTTGAGCTAGTTGGCTGGTGTCTTGCCACCCCACCGCGTCCATTGGAGAACCTCGTGACTGCATCGTCAATCCCCGCCGGCAAGCCTGCGCACACGCGCCGCCCGCCATCCAATCCTGAAGCCGACGCTGCCCCGGCGACCGGGAGCACCCGCCGGCAGCGACTGGTGCGCCTCACGACGCTGCGGCGTCAGGCCCGCACCGCCGGCGGGATCCAGACCCAGCCCACGAAGCTGCGCCCCCATGAATCCCTGCCGATGCTGTGGGCCGGGCACCTCGGCGGGCCGCCCTGACCCACACAACCTGACACCCACAACAAGAACGCTCTCGCAGCAATGGCTGGATTCTCCCGAACGCTTCGCCACTGTGTGAGAAAGCGTTCGGGAAAAAGGCACCATTGCTGCGAGAGCGTTTGGGTGGGGCGGGGAAGGCTAGTTGAGCGTGCTGAACGCCTTCTCCAGATCGGCGATCAAGTCTGCGATGTCCTCGATGCCCACCGACAGGCGGATCAAGTTCACCGGCACCTCCAGCTCCGTGCCCTTCACCGAGGCGTGGGTCATTTCCGAGGGGTAGTTCATGAGCGATTCAATCCCGCCCAGCGACTCCGCCAGCGTGAACACCTCCGTGGACTCCGCCACTTGGCGGGCGGCAGCCTCGCCGCCCTTGAACTGGACCGAGATCATGCCGCCAAAGCCGCGCATCTGGCGGGCGGCCAATTCGTGGCCCGGGTGGTCGGCCAGCCCCGGGTACAGCACACGCTCAACCTCGGGGCGGGTCAGCAGCCATTCGGCAATGGTCTGCGCGTTGGAGCAGTGCCGGTCCATGCGCACGCCCAGGGTTTTCAGCCCGCGCGTCGTCAGCCAGGCTTCCATCGGTGCCGACACGGCGCCCACGGCAAACTGCACGAAGCCGATCTTCTCGGCAGCCTCTGCATCGGAGAGGATGATCGCTCCGCCGGAGGCGTCGGAGTGCCCGCCAATGTACTTCGTCGTGGAGTGCACCACAATGTCGGCGCCCAGTGCCAGCGGGTTTTGCAGGTACGGGGAGGCGAAGGTGTTGTCCACCACCAGGAGCGCGCCGGCGGCGTGCGCCACGTCGGCGAGCGCGGCAATGTCGGTGATCTTCATCATCGGGTTCGACGGGGTCTCCACCCACACCATCTTCGTGTCACCCTCGGGCCCGCCCGCGGCAACAGCGGCAGCCAGCGCATCGACGTCGGACATGTCAACGGCAGCATTGCTGATGCCCCACACGGACAGGACCCGGTTGATGAGCCGGTAGGTGCCGCCGTAGACGTCGTTGCCCATGATGATGTGGTCGCCCGGGACCAGCAGTGCGCGGATCAGCGCGTCCTCGGCGGCCAGGCCGGAGGCGAAGCTGAACGCGAAGTCGCCGCCCTCGAGCGCCGCCAGCTGTTCCTGGAGCGCGTCGCGGGTGGGGTTGGTGCCGCGGCCGTATTCGTAGCCGTTGCGGAGTTTGCCGATCCCGTCCTGGGCAAAGGTCGTGGTTTGGTACAGCGGCGGGATGACCGAGCCGGTGGTGGGGTCGGGGGTCTGGCCGGCATGGACGGCGCGGGTGTTGAAGCCTTGGGTGGAGTGGTCGCTCATGATGCTCCTAAAAAATCGGTCGTTGAGGTATCAGTCGTTGAGGTAGTTGAGGAGGTCGTGGCGGGTCAGCACACCCACCGGGGCGCCCACAAACGTCACCATGAGCGCGTCGACGTCCTGCAGCTTGGTGCGCGCGGCGGAGATCGGTTCCAGCGAACCGATGATGGGCAGCTGCGGCTGCATGTGTTCGGTGATCTTGTCGGTGAGCCTGGCCTCGTGCCGGAACAGCTTGCCTGTGAGCGTGCGCTCATCGACGGCGCCAATGACTTCGCCCATCACCACGGGCGGCTCAGCGGAGAGCACGGGAATCTGGGAGACCCCGTATTCAGCCATCAAGTTGATGACATCGCGCACCGTCTCGTTGGGGTGGATGTGCACCAGCTCCGGCAGCTGCCCGGTCTTGGCCTTGAGGAGATCGCCAATGGCCGGCTCATCCGTGACCTTCAGGAAGCCGTACGACTGCATCCACTTGTCGTCAAAGATTTTGGCCAGGTAGCCGCGTCCGCTGTCAGGCAGAAGCACGACGACGACGGCTTCCGGTCCCAGATCCCTGGCAGCTTCCAGCGCGGCCACCACTGCCATGCCGGAGGAACCGCCCACAAGCAGGCCCTCCTCGCGCGCCAGTCGCCGGGTCATGGCGAAGCTGTCGTTGTCGGTGACGGCGATGACCTTGTGCGGGACCTTGGGGTCGTAGGAGGGCGGCCAGATGTCCTCGCCCACCCCTTCCACCAAGTAGGGCCGCCCGGTGCCGCCGGAGTAGACCGAGCCTTCCGGGTCGGCGCCGATGATCTGGACCTCGCCGCCGTCGGCCTCGGGACGGTCCGATGAGACCTCGCGCAGGAAGCGGCCGGTGCCGGAGATGGTGCCGCCGGTGCCCACGCCGGCCACAAAGTGGGTGACCTTGCCCTCGGTGTCGCGCCAGATTTCCGGGCCGGTGGTCTCGTAGTGGCTCAGCGGCCCGTTTTGGTTGGAGAACTGATCGGGCTTGTACGCGCCGGGAATCTCCTGCACCAGCCGGTCGGAGACGCCGTAGTAGGACTGCGGGCTGTCGGCCGCGACCGCCGACGGCGTCACCACCACCTCGGCACCGTAGGCCTGCAGGACGGCGCGCTTGTCCTCACCGACCTTGTCGGGGACCACAAACACACAGTTGTAGCCGCGGGCCTGGGCCACCATGGCCATGGCCACGCCGGTGTTGCCGCTCGTGGGCTCAATGACCGTGCCGCCGGGCTTGATTTTTCCTTCCCTGGCGGCCTCATCAAGCATTTTCACGGCAATGCGGTCCTTGGCCGAACCACCGGGATTCATGTATTCCAGCTTAACCAGGATGGTCGCTTGGATGCCCTCGGCGACCTTGTGCAGTTTCACCAGCGGCGTGTTGCCAATGAGGTCCAGGACGGAATTCGCATACTTCATACACCTAAACGTATCTTCCGCCCGGAGGCTCGCCAAGACGCGTTACCGTTTACTGCTCCGACGGCAATAAACTTGGGGCATGCTTACGGCTGCCGATCCCCTGCCCGCACGGCCGCACCGCGTCTTGGTCGCAGGGGTTTCCGGCTCGGGCAAAACCACGCTGGCCGGCCAGCTTGCCCGGATTTTGGCTCTCCCCTGCACGGAGCTCGACAGCCTGTACCACGGGCCCAACTGGATGCCGCGCACAGACTTTGAGGACGACGTCGACCAGCTGACCAGGGCGCCGGGCTGGGTCACCGAGTGGCAGTACCGGCAGGTGCGCCGGCTGCTGGCCGGGCGGGCGGACACGCTGGTGTGGCTCGATTTTCCGGTGTGCGTTTCCATGGCACGACTGATCCGGCGCACGGTGCGGCGCCGGCTGCTGGCAGAGGAGCTTTGGAACGACAACTTCGAGGGCCCGCTCTGGACCATTTTTACCGACCGCGACCACATCATCCGTTGGGGCTGGCGCACGCGACACTCGCTCAAGGCCCTGGTGCCCTCGCTGGAAGGGAAGTTTCCGGGGTTGCACGTGGTCCGGCTGACGTCACCTGCAGAGGTTGACGCGTGGCGGGAGCGGTTGGCGGCGGTGGTTGCCGAGCCGGCCCGCGAGGCCGGGTCATGAGCGGCACGCCCGATGCGGCATCGGAGGAGCTGGCCACGCTCACGCTTCTGCGGCAGGCCAGGGACATGATCGACAGGGACTACGCGCAACCGCTGGACGTGCCCACCATCGCGGCGAAGGCATTCATGTCCCCGGCCCACTTCTCCCGCAAATTCCGGGCAGCCTATGGCGAAACCCCCTACAACCACCTCATGACGCGCCGCATTGAACGCGCCTCGGCCATGCTGCGGGCGGGCATGAACGTCACCGACGCGTGCATGGCCGTGGGCGCCACCTCGCTGGGCTCCTTCAGCAGCCGCTTTACGGAAATCATGGGCGAGACGCCCAGCAGCTACCGGGCCCGGGACCACAGCGCCGTCGAGTCCATGCCGCCGTGCTTCGTCAGATCCACGACCAGGCCGGCCCGCAACGGCAAGTCGAGCAGGATCGAAGAAGCGCCGGCAGCGTCCCCGCACTAGCGTGGCTGTCATGACCATTTCACTGCAATACACCCACTTGACAGTCAACAATCCCGACGAAGCCATCGCCTTTTACCGTGACGCCCTGGGCTTGGAAGTCTCCAACGACGTCAGCAATGGCGACTTCCGCTGGGTCACCATGGGCACCAGCACCCAGCCCGGCCTGGGCATTGTGCTCTCCGAACCGCACGCCGGCCGCTCCCGGGAGGACGGCGACGCCATGGCCCAGCTGCTCGCCAAGGGCGTGCTGCCCATGATCAATTTCAGCGCCACCGACCTCGACGCCACGTTCGAGAAGGCCGTAACGGCCGGCGCGGAGGTCCTCCAGGAACCCGTCGACCAGCCGTGGGGTCCGCGCGACTGCGCCTTCCGCGACCCGTCGGGGAACATGGTCCGCATCTCCCAGTCCTGACCCCTCCCCATGCACAACTGTGTAGCAGTTGCTGGATGAAAACAGCCTCGGAAGGCGCTGTCCTGGCCATCAACTGCCACACAGATTATGGCGAGGGCGGTTAGATCAAGCCGTCCGAGAGGTGGTCGGGGGTGCCAAAGCGGTGCGCCGTGATGCTGACCGCCTGCTCATGCAGGAACGGCAGCATCTCGATGCGCCCGGCCTCGGTGACCTCGCCGTGGTAAATGGCCAGGTCCGGGCGCCCGCCGCTTGCCTCGTACACGGCCGCGGCATCCCCCTCAATCAAGCGGATCCGGCCGGCCCCGAAGCGGCGCACGGTGGTGAGCCAGGCGTTGTCATCCTCGACGGTGACGCGGATGCGCAGACTCACCAGCAGTGCCTTGACGGCGCTGGGAAGTTCGACGCCGGAGGAGACTTCCGGTGTTGCGCCGGCCAGGATTCCTGCCGCAAGCACGCGCAGCAGCTTCGCCATGGAACCGCCGTCCGCGAGACGGACCAGCGGGTTCAGCGGCAGATAGCGGAACACATTTCGTTCGGCCGACAGCGCCGAAACATCCCTGGCCGTGCCGAACTCCGACACCCAGGCTGCCGCGTCGCTGTGCAGCGAGCGCGCAAGGAAACCTTGCTCGGCGTCGGACAGTGAAGCGGCGGCCGTGAGCAGCTTGCGGGCGTTGTCGCCCAACGGCGCGGTGGCAGTGGACTCGGCGGGCAGCCAGCTGCCCAGGCCGGCGAGGTAGTTGGGTCCGCCCGCCTTCGTGCCGGCCCCGACCGCTGATTTCTTCCAGCCGCCAAACGGCTGGCGCTGCACAATGGCGCCGGTGATGCCACGGTTGACGTACAGGTTTCCGGCCTCGACGGTGTCCAGCCAGAGTCCAATCTCCGCCGAATCCAGTGAATGCAGGCCGCTGGTCAGGCCATACTCGATCCGGTTAACCATTTCGAGGGCTTCTTCCAGCGTCTCCGCCGTCATGATGCCAAGGACGGGGCCGAAGAATTCTGTCAGGTGGAAGTGCGAGCCTGCAGCGACGCCCGTGCGCACGCCCGGGGACCAGAGCCGCCCGGTGGAATCCAGCTGGCGCGGCTCGATGGCCCAGGCTTCGCCGGCGTCAAGAGACGTCAGGGCACCCAAAAGCTTGCCTGCCGCCGGCTCGATGATGGGCCCCATTTGGCTGGTGGCGGTGTCCGGGTAGCCAACGCTGAGGCTGGCTGCCGCGTCCAGAAGCTGGTTCCGGAATCGGGGCGACTGTGCCACGGAGCCCACCATGATCACCAGCGAGGCGGCGGAGCATTTTTGCCCGGCGTGCCCGAACGCGGACTGGACCACATCCCTGGCGGCCAGGTCAAAGTCGGCGCTGGGCGTGACGATGACGGCATTCTTGCCGGAGGTCTCGGCGAGCAGCGGCAGGTCGGTGCGGAAGCTGCGGAACAGCTCCGCTGTCTCATAGCCGCCGGTCAGGATGAGCCGGTCGACGGCCGGGTGCGCCACAAGGGCCCGGCCAAGTTCGTGCTCGCCCAACTGGACCAGGGCCAGCACTTCGCGGGGGACGCCGGCGTCCCACAGCGCCTGGACCATGACGGAGCCGCTGCGCTGGGCCTGGCGGGCCGGCTTGATCACGACGGCGGAACCCGCGGCCAGCGCCGACAGCGTGGACCCGGCGGGGATGGCCACCGGGAAATTCCACGGCGGGGTCACCACGGTGAGCTTCGCTGGGACAAACGTTGCGCCGTCGACCGTTTCCAGGTCCTTGGCGCGCTCGGCATAAAAGTGGGCGAAGTCGATCGCTTCGCTGACCTCCGGGTCGCCCTGGTCCAGCGTCTTGCCGGTCTCGGCGGCCATGACCTCCAGCAGCTCCGCACGGCGGGCGGCAAGGACGTCGCCGGCGCGGTGCAGGATGGCGGCGCGCGCGGCCCCGCCCATGGCACCCCACGCCTTTGCGCCGTCGACGGCGGTGTCAACAATGCGGTTCAGCTCGCCAACGTCGGTGACGGTGGTCGCCGCGACGAGGTCGTTGCCGAGCACGGAGGATGGGATGCGGGCCAGGATTTCGTTGCCCCAGACCCGGTTGGCTGCCAGCGCCGGGTCGGTGTCCGGGGTGTTGGCAAAGCCGCCGGCGCCAGCATCAGTGGCCATGGCGGGCTCGCTGCGGTCCTGTAGGCGATTGGAGGGCGGCACAGAGGTGTCCAGTGCGGCGAGAGAGATCAGGAAGCGGTTCTTTTCGCGTTCAAACAAGGCCTCGTTGTCGGTGAGTTCAAACACGGCGGACATGAAGTTGTCCTGGCTGGCGCCTTCCTCCAACCGGCGGATGAGGTACGCGATGGCCACGTCGAACTCGCCCGGGTGGACCACCGGCGTGTAGAGCAGCAGGGAGCCGACGTCGCGCCGGACAGCCTCGGCCTGGCCGGTGGCCATGCCCAGCAGCATCTCGAATTCCAGCTGCCCGGCGCCGGTGTTGATGCCGCGTTCCTTGGCGAGCAGCCAGGCGTGGGCCACGTCGAAGAGGTTGTGGCCGGCCACGCCGATGTGCACATTGTTGATGTGTTCGGGGGTCAACGCGTAGTTCACGATGCGCTTGTAGTTGGTGTCGGAATCCTGTTTGGTGCCCCACGTCGCCAACGGCCAGCCGAAAACGGATGCCTGCACCTGTTCCATGGGGAGGTTCGCACCCTTGACGATCCGGACCTTGACCGGCGCTCCGCCGTCGGCCCTTCTTGCTGCGGCCCATTCCTGCAGGTCGATCATGGCGGCAAGCGTGTCGGGCAGGTAGGCCTGAAGCACGATCCCGGCCTCGAGGTTCTTGAATTCCGGCTTGTCCATGATCCGCTTGAACACGGCGATCGTCATGCCCAGGTCCTTGTATTCCTCCATGTCCAAGTTGATGAACTTGGGCGTCGCGAAGGAATTGGCCAGGGAGTACAGCGGGGTGAGCTTGTCCACCACATGGTTGACGGCGTCGTCGAAGGCCCAGGCGGAGTGCGGAGCCACCGTGGAGGATTCCTTGATGGAGACATAGTCGACGTCGTCCCGCGCCAGCAGCTTCAGGGTCCCCTGAAGCCGGCGGTTGGCTTCGTTTTCGCCGAGGACGGCCTCGCCGAGGAGGTTGATGTTCAGCTCGGTGCCGCCCGCCCGGATCTTGGCGATGGCCGGGCCCAGCTTCGCGTCGGTGGCGTCAACTATCAAGTGGCCCACCATGTCGCGGAGCACCTTGCGGGCAATCGGGATGACAAGTTGCGGCAGAACGGGAGCCATCACACCTCCCAGGCGGACAGCGCCGCGCATGTACCAGGGCAGGAACCCGGGCACTTTCGGGGCCAACACGGCCAAATTCCGCCCCGCAGCAGCGAGATCTTCGGGACGGATCACGCCATCCACAAAGCCGACGGTAAACTCCAGCCCCTGCGGGTCCTTCAGCACGCCGGCAAGGCGCTGAGCCGACACGTCAACAGGGAATTTAGCGGCTTCCTCCAGCCAATGCCTGACCAGTTCGATGGTCTCGTTGGCGAGGTCATTGCCGGGGACCGGGATGTTCGCGGCGGTGGCCGCAGTGGCTGTGCTTGTCATGGCGTCCGTGCGCTCTTTTCTACTGGTGCCGCGGCGGTGGCGGAGCCTGTGGCGGAGCCTTCCGTGGTGTCTTCCTTGACTCCTCCGGGGTTCCCTTTAAGTCCAGTATGCGACTAATATTCAATTAGTAAAAGTGGTGTTTTTTGACGAGTATCAGTCAGTTCTTCTTTACTATCTGGAGTGCCCCGTGTTGGATGTAAAACGGCTGCGGCTGCTGCGTGAATTGCACATCCGCGGAACCTTGGCGGACGTGGCCTTGGCCCTGCAATACAGCCCGTCCGCGGTGTCCCAGCAGCTGGCCCTGTTGGAGAAGGAAGCTGGTGTGAAATTGCTTCGCAAGGTGGGGCGGCGGGTCCAGCTGACAGCCCAGGCGGAGATTCTGGTGGCCCACACGGCGGACATCGTGGAGTCGCTTGAGCGCGCCGAAGCCGACATGGCCGCTTCGCTGACAACAGTTGCTGGCTCGGTGAAGCTGGCCGTGTTCCAGTCGGCCGCCCTGGCCCTGCTGCCGGAACTGCTCACGGCGATGTCGCGGCGCTACCCCGAGGTGCGCATTGAAATGACGCAGCGCGAACCGGAGACGGCACTCTATGAGACGTGGGCGCGTGATTTCGACATGGTGGTGGCCGAACAATATCCCGGTCATGCCGCGCCCCGGCATCCGGAGCTGGACAAGGTGGTGCTCACAACCGATGCGATCCGGTTGGCCGCACCTTTTCCCGGCACCTCCGGAACTGTGTCCAGGCTGCGCACCGAACCCATCACCCACATTGAGGACACCGCCGGGCTGCCGTGGGTCATGGAGCCGCGCGGGGCAGCGTCCCGGCACTGGGCGGAGCAGGCGTGCAGGCAGGCCGGCTTTGAACCTGATGTCCGCTTTGAGACTGCCGACCTGCAGGCCCAGGTCCGCCTCATCGAGTCCGGCAACGCCGTGGCACTGCTGCCGGACTTGATGTGGACCGGGCGAGAACCGGCACTGACGCTGACCGAGCTGCCCGGGCTCCCCCGGCGGACGGTGTTCACGGCCGCCCGGCGGGCCAGCCGCCGTCGTCCTGCCATTCTGGCCTGCCGGGAAATCCTGGCGCAGACGGCCCTGGACATCTCAGGCGGGCCGGTTGCCGATCCCGGCTATTCGGAGTCCGGGCCGGAAAAGGCTTCGTAGACGCCGGGCTGCACCAGATTCGCGGGTTGGTCCCGAAGTTCCGGAACGTCGTCAATGATGGCCCGGTCCGGCAGGGTGTGGAGGGGCTCCCGGAAATCCGGGGCGTCCTCAGTGTTGAAGTGCCCTGGTAGGGCCTCCGCCACGGGTCCAAAGACAGGGTGCTCACGGCCGGGAGCGTCCTCGGCCGTCGGGACCGGTATCTCCACCGGAATAATTCGCGCAATCGGAGGCTTGTAGAGCCCGCCTGTCTCGTCCGGCAATTCGTACAGCTCGCTGGTGTCAATAATCAGCGGGAGCGCCTTCGCAACGTCGAATTCAATCGGGCTGCTCTCCGGCCCGTCACCCGCACCCTGGAATCCGGGCATCTCGCTGGTGTCAATAATCAGCGGGAGCGCCTTCGCAATCTCGAAGCCAGAGGGGCCGGCCCCCGCACCGCCCCCGGAACTTATGGTCGATTGCTCCCGAGCTTCCTTGCGCACAAGCTCGGCCGTATCCCGCATCATGACGGCAGCTTCCGCGATTCTCCGTGCGTGGATCGTGCGAAACTCCCCCTTCGCACGCTGCGCGTCCGCCCCTGTCCAACGGACACTTTGAAAGCGTCCGCCCAACTGCTCGCGCAGCCCATCCAGCTGATCGGCCCCGCCGTCCATATGCTTGGCAAGGCTGCGAAGCTCTTCCGGGTCCGACCCGATGAATCCTGACACTATTGCCCCCAGTGGGTTGAAATACCGTTTTTCAGAGCCTACGCGCCAGCTCTGCACAGTTACATGGGGAGAGGTGCCCACCGGCAAGGACAGCGGGTGGAAAAGGGCTCACGGGCGTTGGTTCTTGTTTTTGGGTTGCTCCGCTTTCATTGTCCGCATTGCTGCAGCCTTGCCGCGTTTGGAGGTGTGGCTGGGAATCCCTGTTGCGTCGGAGGAAGCCTGAACCGCCATCGCCATCGCCAATTCGTGCCGTAGCGTCTGGTTCTCTCCGAGTGCTGGTGTTAGTTCCAGTATTGGTGGCGGGTGTTTGTGTTGGCGGGTTTGGGGAGGCCGTGGTGGTAGGTGTTGCGGCTG